>CAYLXT010000054.1:0-9624 GCA_964387615.1 uncultured Ruminococcus sp. | reverse complement strand
GTTTCAGAGTCTTTTGATACAGAATTGTATTTCACAAATGCAGCCTTTACAAACCTTGACATAGATGAAAAATCGCCAGGTAAGCCCATAGCGCCCATTCCACGAGAATATTTTTTTAATTTCAAATCATTGTTGGCGGCAAATGTATTTTGCGGCTCACCGTTTGTAAGCACCATATAGTTATTAAGATTAAATAATTGATAATCAAAAGTGGGGTTATTAGTAAGCACGCCGACCTGATTGTCATAGACCTTTATACCTTCTTTTACTGACTCCAGCGTAATAGAACGCTCTTTGTCCGAGATAATCCAGTGTAGCGGAGACAGTGGTAAATCTTCACTAAAATTCTCGTTTAATAGATTTATTCGCGCAAGCAGTTTTTCTGTCTCGCTAACCGTCGCGCATTGACCTAAAATCCAAGGTATTAGTTCAAATGGAGTTATGTTATCTTTTGTTGCGCAAAACGGCTTGTAGTGGGCATTTTGTGGGAAATTAAGCGCCGCAACGCTTAGTCCCTTTTCATTTGTTGCATCGTAATAAAGCGGATAACCGTCAGCAGTATAAGCCACACCAATCATAGCAAAATGGCTTTTAATCTTCCCCATTTTTCTAAATGCAAACACATAATTTCTTGGTGCAATCGTGACCGTTTCGTTATAAGAATATTCCAAATCCAAATTTCTGCCAAAATAATGAGCTTTTGTTTTTAAAGTTATTGCCGTGCACATACCACACGCTCCTTAATTTATAATGCATTATTATTTTGGCATTGTTTACTCAATAAATACCTATTTATCATTATAAAAAAACAGCCTATGATTGACTCATAGACTGCTTTTGGTTTTTTGGGGGTATATTATAAAAATCAAGAGATTTCAAACGTATTTGAAATAATATTTTCAATTACAATTCGATATTCGCCTTCTTCTAAAGGCAAATTGAAATATTCATCAAGATTAATTTCACGTGTTTCAACTTGATTGGGCATTAATATCAGCACCGCATCAGTCCAAACGTGATCTTTTTTTGTTCCTACACATTTCCACTTGCCGTCAACTAATTTGTGTAGTTCAAAACAATTACTGTCAGAATTCATACCACTTTCTTCATTACTGACATTCGTTACACTATATCGTATTACAGTATCATCTACAGAATATTTTTCCTTTTCGGTAACGCATTTTACGCCTTCATAAGTATGTATTTCACGCTCGATGTCGTAAAGTTTATTTTTATGTACCGAACACGCCGAGAGCGTAAAAAGTATTGTTACCACAAGCATCATTATAATAGGTACATATAATTTCTTTTTCATAAAAGCACCTCCGATTAATCATATAAAAACTCATATTCGGGTAGAGTTTTCCATTCATCAGTTTCCATTAATATATCTCTTATACCTTTACATACATCCAAAAACCTTTGTCCTTTTTTGTTTTTTGTTTCATAAGAAAGTATGGTTTCTTTTACCGTTACAGTTTTTTCAAGCTCGTCTGTTTTCACACTCAATATTAGTGTCATATACGGTGTAGATACGCCGCTTCCGTGAGGATTGTATTCATCGGGATAAGATTCTATATTTAGACTTTCAATAAGCTTCCATACCGCCAAATACTGCTGTTCGCTGAGTTTTAAGTTGGTGGTATAATCTTTTGGATTGGTAGCATCCTTTGATTTTATAAGCGTACCTGTTGTGCTGTCGTATGAACTATAACCATACGTACCCCAAGTGAGAGAAAACTCAAAATCAGACTTAAAGCTCTCAATGCCCGATTTATCCTTTGCCCATAGGATTATTTCTTTTAGTTCATCAACTTGTTCTTGTGTCAGGTCTGCCTGACCTTTATCACAACGGGCATAACCTGAGGTGATATTTATACCATAGCCCGTGCCAAACTCGGTATCAACCGTATATTCGGGCAGGCATTTACAAAGTTTACTTTTATCATAATCAAGGTTTATAAGAATATCGGTCATTGTAACCGATTCGCTACCCATAAAAGTATATTTTTTATCACCGTCAAAATATATAGTTGTTTGAGTATTGCCGCAGTAGGCTGAAATTGAATCAGAGATAGTTTGCTCCTCTACCGCTACTTGATGTGTATGGTCACTTAACGCTGTAGACCGGCTACCTTCGGTTGAATTACACGCGCAAAGCGCAAGCATTAGCGTCAAAGAAATAAAACCCAAAATAAATTTTTTCATTTTACACACCTACCCTTTCACTAATAATACTTTTTAAACTATAAAAAGGTTGCAGTACAAGTATATTATATTTAGTTTTAGGTAAAAAATCGATGATATAAAATATGACTTGCGTGTGTCTTACTTTGATAGTTCTTATTCTTTGTTTTTATGCCGATTCAAAAAGTGTTAGTTGATTGTTATCGTCACAAACACCAAGGAATATTTGCTTTGGTGTTTTATAGCCCTGTACCTCTAATTCCTTTTGCAACCATTTAATATCCAGTCCCATACGCTTAAGGTTGCCGTCGAGTACTCTACCGTCCATTATGACCTCGGTACATATTTTTTCTGAAGGCGGCACTAAATTCATATCGGTTGGATTGATAGGGCGTTTAGTTGCTTTTGGAAGCACGGTAAGTCTGCCGTTGTATTCAAAAATTGCAGTTTGAATATCGTTAAGATTAAAAAATCCCTCTTGCCTGCACATCACCATAAACTCACTAAGGTCCAATTTTGCTTTTTTCATATTTTCACGATACAGCTTACCGTTATTTAACACAATAGTAGGTGTTCCGTTAATAAATTTTCGCATTCTCGGAAATTTGCTTGTAGTCAGCGTCAGTATGATTGTTATAGCACCGTATACCAGCATGGAAATCAACGGCTTCCACGGCTTTTCAAGTTCTGTTGCAAGTTCGGCGGCAATAGAGCCTATGGTAATACCGGTAATATAATCAAAAAAATCAAGCTGAGACATTTGCTTATGCCCCATAACCTTTGCAATAATAAATAATGCCACAGCGGACGATACCGATGTAAGAATCACCTTTGCTGCTTCCATACACATCCTCTTTCTTTTACGTTTTGATATAAGTGTACCCTTAAAAGAGAGGTTTAACCGCGATTATTTTATCAGACCGTAAAGCTTTGTTATCGGATCCCGAAACAGCGGAATTTTTGGAGGGGCGAATGTAAAAACAAAAAACAAAAGGGTTATAACGCATAAGATAATTATCGCCAATATTGATGATATACCAAAACACTTGTCACGTTTAATAAGTTGTGTTTCTACTATATAAGAAACCGCCGCCGCAATAAAAAAGATTAAAATATTAAACCAATCAGCCGACACACCTAATGCACCTGTGTAGGTGTAATAGATTATGGGTATTACCACAAGACCTGTCAGAATACCTATAAGCTTAGCGCACCAAAAGTTATCATAATCTTTGGCAAAATAGCGACTTTGAAAGATAGCAAAAATTAACATCGAAAAAAAGAGCAGTTTCATATGCTCCCACGTAGATTCATTAACAGCCGAAAACAGTGCCGAAAATGTACTGTCGGTTAGGTCATAAAGAAAATGTAATAACGTGCCGAAAACGCCTGTGAATACAAAGCCTGCAAACTGCCAAAAAGATAATGATTTTTTCATTTGGCTTCCTCCTAACTAAATTAAGTATATTCAAAAAATATCAATCTATGAAAAAAGCGGCAGGTTTCACTGCCGCCAAATTTTATATTATTTATTCTATGATAATGTCTTTTTTGCTTAACTGCCTATAGGTTATCCCGATTACAATTGCCAAAAGAACCTAAATAATCGGCATTGGCTATGAATATCCGGTCTACAATATTATAAAGCGCACCTACAAGCAGTGAAATAATACAGGGTACGGCGTATTTGCCCATTTGCTTGTCTACCTTTAAGTTGCAAGGTAGGATCGATTTTTTGTTCCATTTTAAAATTACCTCCTAAAAAAGCGCAAAAATAATGCGCAAGTCCTAAACCGGACTTACGCATTACTGCTACTCGTTAAGTGAGTTATAGCACAAAATTAAATTTTTCAAGAAAAATTGATAAATTACTTGTTTGAACCGCGATTATTTTTCCTTTTTATTGGTGGTAATTCGGGATAAATTGCTTCAAACAAGGTTTTTAAAAAGCCCTTGTCGTCAACATCATCAACTAAAATCATATCCCGTGCGCCCTCGTATGGCGGCTCATATTTTGCATCGGGCAACAGCTTAATAGCGCTTAATACCGGCTTTACAAGCAGACGGTCATCGCACAAATATGCCGCTATTTTACCGTTCATATAGATTATGTATTCCCCCATCATCTGACGATAATTTATACCGTCAACAAAGGATAGTTGATCTAATATATAGCTTAAATATTCTTTACTTACAGGCATTTCATTTCCTTTCAAAAACTTAATTATACTTGTTTAATTATACCACCCAATTATAACTTTTTCAATCGCAATAAAAACGGCAGAGATTTACTCTTCCTAAAATTCATTTTTAAGATATTTAGATTACAACAAATCATCAAACAAACTAATATTGCTGGCCTGCGGCTTAAGTTTGCCACTTTCGCAATCATGAATTATCTCTACTATTCTATCATTAATAGGTGTGGGCACACCGTATTTTTCACCGTATGAGCACACAATACCATTAATAGCATCTATTTCGCAAGGTTTGTTTTTCTTCAGGTCTTGTAGCATAGACGGTTCAATATTGCGGTGCTTTTTCATAGCAATGGGAAGAAGCAATGTAGCCAGCGTGCGTTTAACAACACCTTTATAATAAAACAGCGCTATAATGTTTTTGCCCTGAACGGGCGCAAACTGTGCACCTGCGGCATGTCCTACATTAATGCATTCCTTCATACAACGTATAGCAACCTTGCAAGCAGACGGTGTTTCAGACACATCACCAAACACACCACCCACCACTGTTCCAAGACCTGAAAATGTAGCATTGATAAGCAATTTTGACCATCTGGCGCCAATAAGATTAGTTTCCTCATACACGGGGCACATAAGCTCTAAAAGCGATTTAACTTCGTTAAACTTTTCGTCTGTAATGCCATCCATTTTACCCATGTGGAAAGAAAGGCTTTCGGGTTTGCTTGTAAGTGTGCAAACACCCGGTGCAGATAATGTAGCGCCCCACTCAACAACGCAACCCATTGTGCGATTTTTTCCTACAATTTCTGCAATTTCAGGTTCGGGCAAGCCATTTTGAAGTGTTACAATAACACCATCATCAGCAAGATATTCTTTTAAAAACATAACAACTTCTTTATTAAATAATTGTTTTGTAAGCAGTAAAATTATATCATATTTGCCTGTCATTTCATCAGGTGTGATAGCCGTGACAGGCACATTTAATTCTACCGTTCCCATAATGGTAGCGCCGTTTGCTTTTAGTGCCTCAACGTGTGCTTTGTTGCGGTTGATAAGGTCAATGTTGCCACCATTTTTTGTAATATAAGCACCAAGCACCGTACCTAGTGAACCGGCACCGTAAATTGCATATCTTTTCATAATTTTCCCTCCATAAAAATTACTTTTCTAAAGTATCTTCTTTACCACGATACACAACAAACTTGCAGAATAAAAACTCTAAAACAAAGTTTGAAAGCATTGTCAGAATAAGTATAACAAAATCATTTGCACCCTTGTCCTCGGCAAGATTGCCTAAATAGGTTGAAATCGGTGTAAACACAAGATAAAATCCAAACACTTTTGCCATTGCAACCGGAACATTGGCCGCAGATTTAAATGTATAACGTCGGTTTAGTGTAAAATTCCAAAGAATCGAAAGTGTTAGCGAAATAAGGTATGGTATCCAATAATCTTTAATAAAAATTTCAAGCAACGCAAAAGAACTTATCTGAATTACACCCGCAGATATAGAAAACAGCATAAATTTAACCGCTTGCCAGAATTGTTTGGTGTCTTTCATTTTACATTCCCCTTTCATTAAAAAAATAATTTTCTTTCCATCATTTCACGCGCTGAACTGTTGATTGCAAGGTAAATCAACACTCCGCCAAGCAAAGTTAAAACAATAAGCGGATAAATTGACCAACCGATAAAATTAACTCCGAATGTTATATCCAACAAAAACTCAATAAGCAACATAAATGCACCAATAGCAATAAACGCTCCACCCCATATATACAGCCTGCCTTTTTGCAGATAATAAAGCAATGTTACCACCGCGCAGGTAATAAGACATAACCCACCAACTACGGGGAAAGCAAAGCTTAAAAACCAACTGCCTCCTGTTGTTAAATTGATATATAGCAAATAAAGCGTGATAGCTACAAAATTACACGGCACAAAAACTACCGGATTTGGCTTTTGAAACCAAAGCGGCAAGCCAAATGCGATATAACCCAGTACCAGCGCACCCACAACAAAACCCGACCAATTAAACGCCTTATCGGGCTGCCAATCGGATAGCAGACTTATAAATATCGGAATTAAAAATAATATTACAACAGCACCATTAAGTGTTTTTGATTTAGGCTTTGCTTTAGGAATTTTGCCCTTTGGATATAAAGGGGTTATAACCTCTTGCTTTAAATCGGGATGATATACAACCGTGTTACATAACGGACATTTTTTCTCGGTGTCCTCTAATCTGACACCACAATTTATACAATACATAGTATATACCTCTTAATTCAGATTGCTCTCTACCGTAACCGGAATACCCATATCACGCAATACAGCAAAGAAATGACGCTCAAGCTCGGGATCACGAATATTTCGGATAAAGTTTATGTAGATGGCATCTCCATACGACAGCATTCCGCAGTTATACGGTGCTGCCGCCTGCACGCCCAAGACAAAATCCATCCGTTTTATATATTGTTTCATAATCTCAGGTAATTTTATAAGACCAAGATTAGATAATGTAAGACAGGATTTTTTCTCCCCCACACTATCAAAAATTGCCTTCATAACCATATTTTTTATAGGCAGAGGTATAAGTCTTACAAGCGGATTTTGCTCATCGTTTACATTGGTGGCTATTACACTGCTCATATGCTTTGCGGTAATTTCTGTGCCCATTTTGTGTTCTATTACCTTGCATATTTCTTGAAAGGTATACTCACCCAACCGTGGGTCAAGCTCGGGTATGGTGTACATAGCAAAATTACGAAGTGTTTTAGTGCCATACAACTGTCGCAGATTCACTGGTATTAACAGTTTTATACGCTTTTGTTTTTTAATGGATGCAACCTTTTCATTTTGCAAATTAAGTAGTGCCTGCATCATAACAGCACTGAAAAACACCGTCATTGTCACGTTATAACTATGTGCCATTTCTAATGACTTTTTTACCGGCAACTTAAAACAAGTAAGATTTAAAAATCCGTCAGGCTGTGTCACACCACTCATATGCCACGCGTTTGTATCTTTTCGGCTTGCAGGCACGTGATTTGTATATTTTGGAAAGCAGTCTTCTAACTCTTCGGGCTGTGGTTTCTGTTTTCGATCTAAAACACCATGCTCTGCAGGTATAGATATGTTATGCTTTTGTTCTAAATATTCTGCAACAAGTGTTTTTAAAAAAATCAACGCGCCCGTACCATCGGTCAGTGAATGAAAAAATTCAACTGCTATGCGGTCGTGATAGGCTATTACGCGAAAGGCGCACTGTCGCATTTCTTCTTTGCTCATAAAGGCGAGCGGAAAACTTTGCTCTTCTTTAATTTCGGGTGCATTTTCAACCTGCTGCAAATAGTACCAGAACACACCTTTTCTGAGCCTTGCGGCAATAGATGGAAAACGCTTGACGGTTACATCTAAAGCCGATTTAAGTATGCTTACATCAACATCTTCATAAAGTGTTGCTGATTGGCGAAAAACATTACTCCAATTTCTACGTCTTGCGGCAGGATATATCTTTGCAGCATTGTCAAGCCGCACCCAACGCAATGCTATTTTTTTATCTTTCACCATTTAACACCTCCTATGCTTTAAAATTCAATTATGTTAAAACAAATTATTCGGGTATACCATCTTTAGTAAGCTTACGCAAATTTGCGGTTATAGATTCAAGTGAAGCATAAAGCACATCTCTCATATCATCGGTAAGATCTTTGCCGGCCATTTCTACCGCACGGCTTGCGCGATTACATACGTGCTCGGCGGCTACCTTGCCCTTATTTGTGAGCACCAAAAGACCTCTGTAAAGGCTACCGTCAACCACCTGCTTTTGAACAAGCCCTTTTTCTTCAAGTATAGAAATCATACGCGAAGCATCAGACTTATCCTTACCGCATATCTCACAAAGTTGTGGCACAGTTATCCCGTCAGGATATTTGTACATTGTTGTAAGATATGTAGCATGCGGACCCTTCAAACCATATTTTGCCAGTTCCTCGGTAGAAAGCTTGTGCAAATATCGTGAAATTTCAGAAACAGCAAGTGAAAAACGCTCAAACCTGTCTAACATAATTAAAATTTCTCCTGAAGCATAATAAAAGTTGAAATATCAACTTTAGCATTATAAGCCAAAAATGTTGAAATGTCAACTTATTGAAAATCGGATTTTATACCTATATCCCTATGATTTACAACTATAAACGGCGCTTCACATTTGGTTTCGGTTAAGATTTTGTGTTTTGTTGGGCGATGACAGGCTTTGCAATGCACCTCGCTTGTGCGGTAGTATGCAACACAAACGCTGTAACATATTAAAACTATTAACGATTTTTAAAAACTTATTAACAAAATCAATATTGCATTACTCTGTATTTTGTTGTAAAATTATGATGTTAAGCAACTATGAAAGGTTGGTTTTATGTCAAACAAAAAAGAAAGCGATACCCTGCGTCAGCGTAAATTTGCGCAGCAGGAATTTTTGAAACTAAAAAAAATGCAACAAGGTGAGCTAGAGGCAGGTCCCAAGCCCAGCGAGGTTTACGCCGCGCCGCTTACCTTTGGTGAAAAAATAAAAAACATTTGGTATCACGATAAATGGGCAATAGTCATCGTTGCGGCAATGACCTTGTGTATTGCGTTGCTTGTTGCACAATGCGCTACTAAGACCAAATATGACGCTACTGTTGTTGTTTTTACCTATTCCATAACCGGCGATAACAACTGTGAAAAAATGGGTGAATATCTAAAGCCATATTGCAAGGATATTAATGGTGACGGAGAAATAAATCTGAATGTTGTAAATTGCTCGTTGGAAGAATCCCAAGGCAATTCGGATTACAGCTATACCGCACGAACCAAGGCTTCTACCCTTATTGCAAGCGAAGCAAGCGCTTTACTTTTTATAACCGATGACGAATCTTATAAATATCTGTCGGGTTTATCAGAGGAAATTGATTTATTTGAGGGTGAACCAATTAAATTCCGAGAAGATTTTTATGAATTTTGCGAGGATAAAAAAAGTATTTATACTACGCCCGAGGGCGCGCAGATTTCCTGCCGCACAATAGAAGGTACCACCATCGAGCGCGACAAAAATATTGACACATATTATGACCAGGCGCAGACAATTTTAGACGGTTTAAAAGAAAAATATGCGGAATAAAAAATCAACAGAGGTACGGCTATGCCACGGTTCCATAAGGAAGTATGGTTTTGGAGATAGAAAATCCTCCACAAC
>CAYLXT010000053.1:0-9676 GCA_964387615.1 uncultured Ruminococcus sp. | reverse complement strand
TATATAAAGAAGGACAGGGTGAAAATTTCGCCCTGTCTTTTAATTTTGCGGGTTTTGGGATAACGGATTGCCGCGTCGCGAAGCGACTCGCAATGACAGTATTAAGATTGATGAGGATGCGGTTGTTGAGGGGATGTGGGAGGACGCGCCGAACAACCGGAAAAACATTGCCGAAAAAAGTCAGTTGGATGTATTTGACAACAGTTTTGAGAAGTGGTATAATTTAAATGATATAATTATTGATGGTAGGGGAAGATGTGGTTGGAGTTAGGATTGCTATACGTGATATTGCTGAAGGACAGGAACATAAACTTGAAAGTCAAATATATAATTGGGGAATAAAAAGAGATGTATCCTTGGATGGTGCGCAACCTGTCAATAAAGACTCATCACGCGATATCTCATCAGATACATCTAATAATAATATACATAATGGAAAAATAAATGTCAAGAGTGAACAGACAAAAAAGGGGGTAACCACGAAAAGCGAGGTTGCTCCTTTTGCTTTTGAAAATGGTAGTACAAAGACAATGCCGCAAATTAGAGAAAAAGACGGAATGCGTATAATAGGCGCAAATAAAGTTATTGATGAAAATGCGTTTGTTGAGGGGATGTGGGGAGAGATGAGAAGGTAATAAGTGACTATGGTACGGAAAAGTTAGTATGTATAACAATGATAAACTGTTACATTCTTTTGTAACAAGGTTAAGAAGTTTTTGAGTAATGGCAACCGTTTATGGCGGTTGCCTGATTTTTTGGAGGTAAACAAATAAGATGATAAAACTAAAGACAAAATCAATCTGGTCGGAGTATGAAGCGGGTCAGCAGTACAAAAACGGTATTGGTGACAAGGGTATTCATGACCAAGCGAGGATTAATGAAAGATTTTTTGTAGGTGACCAATGGCACGGGGTGAATGCCGGTAATGAAAAGCCGCTAACAAGACGAAATATTATAAAACGAATTGGTGAATACAAAATGGCGACAATCGGCAGCGCACCGATTGCGGTAAACTACAGCGCGGAGGGTGTACCCGATACGGCGGATATAAATGCGGCAACTGTTGTGAAAGAACAGCTGATTGGTGGTGAAATTCCGCATGGTAATGCCACTGACGCCGAAGTAGCGGTTGTGATGAGCGCTTTGACCGATTACTTTAAAATTACAGCCGAGAGGCTTAAATATGATGACAAAAAGGATCAGTTGCTAAGAAATGCGTATATTTCGGGCACAGGTATTTTATATACATATTGGGATAGCTCAATTCGTACAGGACTTTATGCTGATGAGGGCAGGACGATGGCTATAAGCGGTGATATTGCCTGTGAGGTTCTGGATATTGAGAATGTAGTGTTTGGTGATCCTAATAATGAGGAAGTGGAGAGTCAGCCATATATTATTATTGCCCGTCGTTTAGATATTGAAGCGGTGCGAAGAGAGGCGGAAAAGTATGGTCAGGCTACGGATAATATTGTACCTGATGGTGCTTACGGATATTACCGTAATGCAGGTGATCGTGGAGAAAATGAACCTGCCGATTCAAAACGTGTGACTGTGATTACAAAGCTGTATAAAAAATATGATAAAGAGGGTAACCAAACCGTTTGGGGCAAAACGGTTACAGAAACTGCTGTAATTCGTCCTGAATGGAATTTACTTATACACAGATATCCGATAGCTAAGTTTATTTGGGAACGCAGACGTAGTTGTGCTTACGGTGACAGTGAGATAACATATCAGATACCAAATCAGATTGCGCTTAATCAGGCACATTCTATATCGGTTTGGGCAATGCAGAACACCGGTATGCCAAAGACCGTTATAAACGGTGATCTTATACCCGACGGTATATCTAATGACCCTGCCGAAGTTGTAAAGATTTATGGTAGTGCAGAGGATATGGTGAGCGCGATACGCTATGTGGCTCCACCTAACTATGGTGCGGCATTTATAAACTTTACCGACGCATTCGCACAAAATGTGTTAATGGATAACGGAGCTAATGATGTGGCACTTGGTAATTTCAGACCGGATAATGCCACGGCAATTGTGCAGGCACGTGAGGCGGCTATTGCACCGATGCAGATGTATCAGAACCGTTTTTACAGTGCCAACGAGGATGTTGCTCGTATCTGGGCGGATTTCTGGATAACCATGTATAGCAGACGTTCGATAAAGATAAATGACGGCGGAATGACGAGATATATGGTATTTGACGCTGAGCGATACAAGGACTTGGTTATTACGGCGAAGATTGATGTGGGTGCGTCTACGATTTGGAGCGAGGCAGTGTCTATCAGCAATCTTAACGGATTACTCTCGGCGCAGCAAATCAGCTTTATTGAATATCTTGAGCGTTTGCCTAAAGGATTGATACCTGATGTTGGCGGATTGCTTAATTCAAGAAAAGAACAGGCGGCACAGCAACAAGCAATGGCGCAACAAATGGCTTCCGAGCCGAGTGTTACGCCTGATGATATAGGTGACGAGGAAGTGCTTGAATATATCAAGCAAAATAATCCGCAGGTTTATGAACAATTGATGCGGTTGTCACCTGCAGATCAGCAAAGAGCGCTTGTGATGATGAGAAACGGTGCGGGTGGCGCACAGCAAAATGAAAATATGGTAGGTGACCTATAATGAAGGCAAATGAATTATTGAATAATACTTTGAAAATGCTTGGATATACCAACTCTGACGGCAATGCAGAATTAACCGGACGAACGAGAAACAACGCTATTGTGACCGTAAATTTGGTTTATGCGGATTTGTGGAAGATGGTTTTCCAAGAACCTTTTAAACCAATAAAAAGCCTTGACGACGAAATTTTGTTGCCGCAAAAAGCGACGGATGAATGCTTTTTGTATGGGCTTGCTATGCACATAGCGCGCAGTGAAAACGATGGTGATCAGCAACAGTTTTATGCCGCGCTTTATAACTCTAAGCGCGCGGGACTTTCGCATTATGAAAAGGTTAAGAATGTTTTGCCGAGGGTGGAATACTGATTATGAAATATCCAATGATAAATAAACAGCCGCGCCGAGAAGTAAATGTACCACAGCTTAGCGGCGGTTTGAATTTGCGCGACAGCCTGATGGGTGTCAGAGATAACCAGATGACCGATTGCGTTAATATGTGGTACAAAGACGGTATGCTGAGGACAAGGCCGTCCTTTGTGACTAATGCGAATATGTATATTACCTCCTCGAAAACATATGAAGAGGTTTGCGTTACGGATGTAAAAACGCACGATAATGTAAAAAACGGCGATGCTGTATTGGTAAGCTGTTTTAAGTGTGACGGTAGTTATGAAACGGGAGCTTGGCAGTCGGGTCTTCAATTTTTTTGGCAGTTTTCTAATAAAATTGTTTCTGCGGGATATATTGATTATGATATAACCAGAGAAATAGAATGTAAAAGCGCGGAAGAGCTTGAAAGCACGGCGCGCAAATCTCCGCGCTTGGTTTTTGCCAAGGACGGTTACGTATATTTGTTTTTGAACAATAACGGGAGTTTTGAGGTATATAAGTCGCAAATTGCCGACCAATTAAGTTGGGATTATATCAATTGGTATGAGTGTTATATACCTACTGTTTATGCACATTGCCAGCGAACCGGTTGGGATGATTTTGAAGGTACGCAGTTTGAAGGATATAATCTTATCGGTAACAGCTATAAGATGATATATTCTGCATATAACGAGGCGGATAGTGACACAACACATCCAATGAGATACGGTTTGGGTCAAGCTTTGGCTCCAAGTGGCACGATTGAGGCAGAGATAACAATATATGATACCGAGGCTGAAGAGGTAAAAACCGTTAAGCATAGCCTCGAATATGATGTAGAAAAATACAATTCGTTTTCTGCCGGAAATATTTTTTATGAAACCTTTGGCGAGGGTAATCAATCGGAAGATGGTTTAAGGCTCTTTGTTAAGTATAATTATGTAGGATTTTTATTTTGCGAAACCGATGATGGCGTTGAGGGCAAGGAATTTTTTGTAGCACTTCTTGATACCGATGAAAAGGTGAAAAAGTACGGTTGCAATGAAGATAATGTTGTAATAACGGTTCCGTACAAGGATAGTGATGAGGATAAGAAAAAGGTGTTTGGTATGACACAAAGTATATGGTTTGGTGGAGTATCAAACGGTATAAGTGATGGCTCGCGGCTTTTTCTTTGCGGTAATAGCAATGAAAGTGAAAAGTCTCTCGTTGTATGGTCGGGACTTAATAACCCTTTGTATTTTAGCGAAAATAACTATGCGTATGTGGGTGATAAGAGCCAAACGGTTACAGCATTTGGTCAGCAGGGTGAGAATCTGATTATATTTAAGGAAAAATCAACCTATTATTCGTATTATGCAACAAATGATAATATTACGGCGGATGACCTTATAAATCAGTCAGTAGTGGATTATGAAGCCAATAGTGTATATTTTCCGATGATTCAGTTAAATGCCAATATCGGTTGTGATTGTCCAAATACTGTACAGTTGTGCCGTAACCGTTTGGTGTGGGCTAATAGTGATGGTAATGTATACACTCTATATTCAAACAATCAATATAGTGAACGTACAATTTATAAGGTATCGGATATGATTTATCCGGCATTAAGAAAGGAAAATGACCTTAAAAACGCGGCATCCTGCGATTTTGAAGGTCATTATTTATTGACTGTTGGAAATAAAATATACGTTATGGATTATAACAGCTACGGATATCAGTACGCATCGTCATATACAAAAACCGAGGACAGTAATGCATTGATACCGTGGTATATATGGGAGTTTGATAACGGCAAATATGGTGAGAAAATTTTTGAGATAGATAACAAGTTAATGCTTAAAAGAGAGTTTCAAACCAGCGATGGAGTGATATTAACATTTTCAACACTTTCGGCATACGAAGGTGGCTTGGATAAAGCTTTGATATGCGACTTTGAAACCGAGGAATTAACAGTTGTTGAAAATAAAATTAATTCAATGATGAAGACAAAATTGTTTGATTTCTCGGTAGCAGGTTATTTAAAGAATGTTGAGCGTGTGGGCGTGGGGCTTGGTAATAACGGTGGTGAGCCGATAAGTGTGAGCTTTGTAACCGATAAAGGTAGTGAAAGTGATACGATAACGCTTGACGGTTCGGCTACGGATGAGCGCGATTCGGCGTTTGTCAGGTTTAAAAATTTCTATCCGTCGTCGCGCGCTGTTCGGACATTTGGAATAAAGATAGAATGTGAGGGTCCGCTTGTGGTAGATGGACTATCAATGCAATATAGATTGTTAGGGGGAGTTAAGTGATGGCAAAAACTTATGAAGAATATTTGGAAGAGGCGAAAAAAACTACAGCAGCCGAGGAATCCGCCGCTATAAAGGTGGTTGACGACAGTGCGTTGGCGGCAAAGACAGCGACACAGGAATATTATGACAAACAGATAGGCAATACCAATACAGCATATGAAAGCGAGTATCAAAAAAATGCTGTACAAAAATTAATTAATGAAAAGCAGATTGCAGAAAAAACTGCGAATCTGGGGCTTACTGATTCGGGGCTTAACCGTACGCAACAAACAGCGGCGCAATTAAGCTATGCTAATCAAAAGGGAAAAATAGATTTAGCAAAGCAAAGTGCACTTGATGAATTGAGCCTTAGTCTTTCCTCGGCATTGAGTAATATAGAGCAAGAAGCCCAGGCAAATAAATCATCGATAAAACAGACGTATGCTCAACAGAACGCTGCGACAGCAGCGGAACTTTATAATACTGATGTTGAAAACGAGTACAATACATATTTGGCGCAGCTTGAAGCGGATACAGAGCTTCAGAAGGCGCAGCTTGAGGCGAGTTTAAATGCAAGTGCAAGCGGTTCAAATTCTGGCTCGAGCAGTGATAGGCTTCTTTGGTATTTCACCGGCACTTATGACGATTATGGCAATCCTATTTTCAGGAATTCTGATGGTAAGACGCAGGCTTTTGGTATGGGTGTGAATCCGTATACGGGCACAAAGCATAAGGATGCCAAGTACGGTACGTTTAGTAATGGATATCAGCCGAATAATATAGGTGGAAATAAACTTTTTGCTCAAGAAGAATATGAGGTTTATGTAAACGGAAAAAAACAAAAAGTTTGGTCGTACGATAATGGCGAAACCTTATGGGCGTGGGACGGCTCTATAAATGAATATGTTGATGTAACATCCAAAAGAGATGAATTAAAAAAATAAGAATGGGTGAACAAATATGTCAGATATACGCCTTGTAAAAAAAGGTGAAGATAAATTAAAAAATATTACAGGATTTGGTGTAAATAGAAATGCTGTAAAACAAATGGAATTAACAGCAAAAAATTCTTTTGAGACACTGCAAAGCGAAAATGAAAGACTGTTGAAGCAATCACAGAACAATTATATTGTTGGTCAGCTTTTAGGTAAAATTCCTATGTCGAGTTTTAACGGTGCACCGTATGCTGATCATACAGAGCGCAAAGATGGCAAATTACCAACCGACGCGATATCCAGAGCGAAGGGTTTTGAAAGTGAAGAGCACGAAGATATCTACAAAGAAACAAATCCATATACATATGCGGTTATGGGCGGCAACATGTATGAGCCTGACAGCTCAAAGGCGAATTATACGCTTCTTGATGAAGAGGGAAAGAAGATAATTGCAGAAGCACAAATCAAAGACGCTTATTATCGTGATTATGGTGTGCTCGAGTTTGCAGCAGACAATGCCTTAGTTGATATGGATAAGTTGCAAAGTGAAATTACAACTATAGAAGCGGATATAAAAGAGGCAAAAAAATGCCAAAAATATGCTGATAATTTAGTGCTTAGTGTTGATATAAGAAAAGAGCAAAGAGAAAAACTTCAAGAAATATTTAAAAAATACAATTGCAGTAGTATAGATGAGTTAAATGCGTTGCATATGCAAAAGAAGCAAAGCAAAAGTTATGCTGAAAATTCTGTTGAGTTAAAAAAGATGACTTTAAAAGGTGATGTGAATTCAGATTATTACGACCCGGAGTTTGAAAAATGGGTAGAAATTGGCAAAAACGCAAACAGCAATAATTTGATCAGTGAACAGATTTCTCCGCAAAATGCACGTAATCCTGTTGAAGCGATACATAAAATGTATGGCGAATATAAAAATAACATTGAAGGTTTGACAAAATTAAATCTTGGCTATGATAAACAATCTGAAATTGCGGCAATATTACAGATGACCGGTAAACAAAGAAATTTATATAACTATTATTTGGGCTTGGAATATTGTCGTAAGGTTGATAAGGGAACGGCAGAGAAGTATCTTAATTATTTAAAAACCGAATATAACAAAAAAGCTGCAGAACTGATACAAAACGAGCTGAAAAGTTTACCTTTTTTGCAATATACTTATTCCGGATATGCCGGTATACAGTCCTGGGTTGAAAATATGGAAACATTAGAAGATTCTTTTTTTAAGGATGATACATATATACCCGAATCAGCTGTTCAAATGGCAAATGCGCAAGTAAGACAAGATGTTGCAGAACGAGACGGTATTATTGGTCAGGTAGGCTACGACCTTATAAACACAACAACATATCAATTGCCAAATATACTTGTTTCGACCGTTGCGAATGCAATTGCTCCGGGTTCGGGTGCGTTTGTTGGTGCGGGATTGACAGGACTGTCGGCTACGGGCGGCGCCTATCAAGAAGCATTACGATTAGGTTTCGATGACAACCAAGCGCGTTTTTATAGCATTAGCGTTGGTGTTGCAGAGGCAGGTCTTTCATATGCAATAGGCGGTATTAGCAAATTAGGTGGTAAATTATCTGGTAATGTTATAAACAAGGCTATAAGCGGAATTGACAATGGTTTTGCTAAATTTGCATTGGAATACGGCGGTAAAATACTTTCAGAAGGCATAGAGGAAAGTGTGCAAGAAATACTTGACCCGATTTTCAAATCACTTGCCACAAACACAAGTGTAGAATATTGGGGCGGTATTGATTGGGGTGCAGTTGTTTACTCGGGTTTACTTGGTATGCTGTCGGCCGGTGCATTTGAGAATATTCCTAAAGCTGCTATAAATACCATTAAAGAAAATGCAAACAATAAACGTATTTATGGTAAAGATGCTGAAACTCTGGTAACAATGGGACTCTTGGCTCCCGAAAGTAGCCAAGCATATAAGTTGGCAACAAAATACAACGAAAAACTAAAGAGCGACAAGAGTCTTACAGGCACACAACTTGGTATGCTGGTTGAAAGCCTTGAAACCGCACCGCAAGAAATAGATAAATCTAAAATTTCAGCGGCGGCAGAACTACGACTTATAGAACTTGGAGAACGAAATAACACTACTGAACTTGCAAATGCAATTACCAAGAAGTTGGTTGGTGAAAATATTAATGCAAGTGAAGATGCATTGATAAGTGATAGCAAGTACGGCAATCGTGTACTTAACGAGGCGATGCCCGAAAACATTGTTTCGGGGGAATATGCAAGTGAGTGGGCCAAAAGCATAGGTACCAATTGGATAAACAAAAATATTTATAATATGAATTTGCAGTCAACGGCAGACGGCGTGGTTGATAATGTTACGGATGGACGTATTGTCGACGAAGGAGACGGATTGCCGCGCCACTCCGTTCCTCGCAATGACAGTGAAATGTCGGGTGCGGCGGCCGGTGTTGTTGAGGGTACTGACGGTAGGCAGTACTATGATGACGGCAGTGGGGATGAATATTTTGGAGATCCTACAGGTGATGACGTTGCACATGACGGCAATACTTCTCTTCAAGAAGTAGCCGTTGATGGTGAAAACTCAAAAGATTTGCAGTTGAGTGAGCCCGCGACGAAAGATATAACCCTTGCACCTACGGCAGAAGAAAGCATTGCGGCGGCAATAAGCGGTGAGCAGTTAGATACGAAGCAACGCCGAATATCAGATTTTGTGGAAAAACATTTTCCTGAAATAACGCTTAAATTCAGCGGCAATATGTCTAAAGGCGGTTTATGGGATCCTGAAAGTAAAACACTTTTACTTAATACCAATCAAACGGTAGCGGGTATGTATACCGAGGTGCTAAAGCACGAATTTATGCACCGACTTGAAAGTAAAAGATTGTATCAGGAATTTAAGCAGTTTTTGTTTAACAAAGACATTGCTTTTGGTGTATGGGCAAAGGTGCAGTGTAAGGTACACGGTATTGAGTTGCAACAAAACGCCACTGCAAAAGATGCTATAAATTTACTTACAGACTATTACTATAACAGCGTAAAGAATGATATGTCTATCGCTAAGAAATACCGTGATGCGTTTACAATAGACGGTGCACAGCGTGAAATGGTAGCCGACTTTTTTGGTGAGATAATGTTTAACGGTGAAAAGTACCGAACACAAACGGCGCAGGCTTTGGCGGATGAATCATTTATAACATTGTTTGACGAAAGTGAGATTGCCGATTTTGAAGCAAGCAGTATGGCGGCGCTCGCAGAGATAGCCGAATATAAGCCTAACATATTTAAACAGATTGTTGATTGGGTAAAGCGCGTTATACTAAAACTGCGTGGTACACGAATAAAGGCTGACGCTATACTTGCCGACGAGCTTGAGCGTAATATTAAAACGCTTGAGGATTATGTGAAGCAGGTTTATAATTCCAACGATTTACTTGACATTGAA
>CAYLXT010000052.1:0-10075 GCA_964387615.1 uncultured Ruminococcus sp. | reverse complement strand
CCGAGCCTTATGTAGAGCTTAACGAGGACGACGACGCAACATATCAGTGGTATAAATTCGAAGAAAAATATGCCGAAATCACCGACGAAGAGGCAGACCCGTTCTCAATAAGCAGTAGCGCTTTTTACGACAGTGAAAGCGGCTGGACGGGTTACTACCTAGACAGAGAAGGCACCGCATATTTCTTTTATATTTACCTTGAAGAAGGCGAGTCGATAACGGTTAAAGCCACAGGCAACGTATCAGAGATTTATATATACCATCCCGAGCTTTCCGTGTACACACAAAGCGCCACCCCCGATGAAGACGGAATGGTTACCCTGACGTCGGTTTATAGTATGCCCTATATTTTAGCCGCAGTATGCGATGCCGACGCTACCGTAAGAGCGTACGGCAAAACAACGGCACCTACCGAGATAGAGGGTCAGACAACCAACACCCTTACCGATGCTGTTATTGGCACAAGCTATATTTGTGAAATTACTGTAGGCGGCAACACACTTTACACCGATGCTTTTGAATACGACTACGCTATCACACATCAGCCCACATCACAAGAGCCTTACATTGAAGTAAACGACGATACCGACGCTAAATATCAATGGTATAGTGTAGAGGTTGAATATGACGAAATTACCGACCAAAACGCAGATCCCCTTGATTTTTACGAAACAGGCGTGCCGTCTTCTTACGACAGTGAAAACGGTTGGACGGGTAATAAATCATCCGACGGCGGTGACCTATTCTTTAATATTGACCTTAAAGAAGGTCAGACCGTAGATATCGTTGTTGACGGCGATTGCGATCAAGCAGGTATATGGGATTGGAGCGAAGGCGAAGGCGATTATGACACACCCGACGCAGACGGAAAGGTTACCGTAACGGCACCCTACGATGCAGAGTATGTCGTATACGCTTGGTGTGATGCCGATACTACGCTTAAAGTGTATATCAATAATTCCACCTATACCGAATTAGAGGGTGAAAACGACGCAGCGCTTAAGACAACCGAAAAAGGCATTTATTTCTGCAAGGTTACCTATGCCGATGGCAGCGTTGAAATATCGGATATAATAGATACTTTTGTATGGCCGATAAGCGTTGACACCACAGGCGTTTACAACATAAAGTCCGACTCGGACTACGCTGACAGGTTTGACGCTGATGATATTGCAGTGTTTGACCAAGCCGGAAATGAAGTAAAATATTACGAAAAAATCGGCGGCTATCCATTGGTTGCAGGACAGACATATATTGTAAAGCTTGATGAAAATAATGGTAATATAAATAATTTAAGCTGGAATTTAATCAAAAAAGCTGAAACAATATTCCCGGATACCTCGGCAAATCAGTGGTATAGCGATGCCGTTGCCTACTCAGTGGGCAGAGGACTTATAGGCGGCTATGGTGCTACCGGTATGTTTGGCACAGCAGATAGCATACAAAGACAGGACTTTTTGGTAATTCTTGCTCGCCTTGACGGTGTGGATTTAGAAAATTACCAAAGCAATAGTCAGTCTTTTATAGATGTACCAAAAGGCGCATATTATGAAAAGGCGATACTGTGGGCTGCAGACTGTGGCATAACAACAGGCTATAGTGATGGCAGCGGCAGGTTTGGTGTAGGAGATAAAATCACCCGCGAGCAGTTGATTACATTCCTTTACAGATATGCAGACTATAAAGGCTTAAAAACAAGCTATACCGCAGCTAATAAAGCCAAGGTTGAAAACACATATATCGATTATAAAAATGTAACCGATTATGCTGTAGATCCTGTGATTTGGGCAGTAACAAATAATGTTATCAGCGGCAAAACCTCAACCACCATAGTGCCGGGCGGTAACGCGCTCCGCTGTGAAGTGGCTCAGATTATGTATAACCTTTTCCTTAACGATGTTTTTTAAAAGTGCATAATCCAATAAGAACAGCACCTGCTATTTTTAGCAGGTGCTGTTCTTGCTTAAAAAATCAATAATTTTCTGCGTGGATTTCAAAGTATGCCTTTGGATGTGCGCAAACGGGGCACATTTCGGGAGCCTTCATACCAACTACGATATGACCGCAGTTGCGGCATTCCCAAACCTTTACCGCGCTTTTTTCAAATACCTGAGCGGTCTCAACATTGTGAAGCAATGCGCGGTAACGCTCTTCGTGGTGCTTTTCAATTTCGGCTACCATTCTGAATTTGGCGGCAAGCTCTTTAAATCCTTCGGCCTCTGCGGTTTCGGCAAAGCCCTTGTACATATCGGTCCATTCATAATTCTCGCCTTCGGCGGCAGAAACAAGATTTTCTGCTGTATCGTTAAGACCGCCTAATTCTTTAAACCACATTTTTGCGTGTTCTTTTTCGTTATCGGCTGTCTTCTGGAAAAGAGCGGCAATCTGTTCAAAGCCTTCTTTTTTAGCCTTTGATGCAAAATATGTGTACTTGTTGCGAGCCTCTGATTCACCGCTGAAAGCAGCCATAAGGTTCTTTTCGGTCTGTGTGCCTGAATATTTATTTGTTTTTACTGACATTGGTAAAAACCTCCTTTTTTCTTTACGATTAGTATATATCGTTTTTAAAAAATTATCAAGCATAATTCTTGAATAATTTAAATTAGTGTGGTAAGATATTTGCGGTGATTAAATGTTTTTTAAAAAAGATAAAGGCGGGTCTTTTTCTTATTTGATTGCAGGACTTGGCAATCCGGGCTGCGAATACGAAAATACCCGTCATAACGCAGGCTTTGTAGCGGCAGATATGCTTGCCGATAAATTTAATATGAGCTTTTCAAAATCAAAGTTTGACGCGCTTTACGGCGATTGCGTTATCGGCGGCGAACGTGTGCTTGTTTTAAAGCCGCAAACATATATGAATTTATCGGGTCGCGCTGTGCAAAAAATGGCGGCATTTTATAAAATACCCGTAAACAAACTGATTATTATGCACGATGATGTGTCGCTTGATGTTGGTAAGATTCGCATCCGCCGCAAAGGAAGCGCAGGCGGTCAAAAGGGTCTTGCAAATATTATCGAGCTTATGGGTAGCGAAGAAATACCCCGTATAAAAATCGGCGTTGGCGCAAAGCCGCATCCTGACTATGATATGAAGGATTGGGTGCTTGGAAAAATTCCAAAAGAGCAAGAAAAAGATTTTAAAACCGCCTGCGAAAACGCGGTAATGGCTGTAGAGGAGATTATAGCGCGGGGAATAGACTCTGCTATGAATAAATACAGCAAATAAATTTGTATGAAAGCTTTATTTAATATACTTAAAACCGAGCCCGATTACGCACGGATGTTGCGCGCGGTAAATGAAAATTCACTTCCGCTTGCGGCGAGTGGTCTGTCAAGTGTGCATAAGGCAGTGATAACGGCTGCACTTCGTACTCATACAGATAAAAAGATTGCAGTTATAACTCCCGATGAGCAAACGGCAGTGGCTATAAAAAACGACCTTACTTCATTAGGACTTAACACACTGCTTTTTACCTCGCGTGACTATAACCTCCAGCGTATGACAGGCTACTCAAAGGAATACGAGCACAAGCGGATTGACACCCTATCAAGAGTTCTTGATGGGGCTTTTGACGTGGTTATAATTCCGATAGATGCGGCGCTTCAGTATACGACGCCACCCGAGATATTGGCGCAAAATATAATGACCGTAAATGTTGCTGACGCGATAAACGTTTCACAGTTTTGTGATGCTCTGGTGCGCGCGGGCTATGTTCGCAGTGAGCTTTGCGAGGGCGTGGGTCAGTTTGCTGTGCGTGGCGGAATAATAGACGTTTTTGCTACGGGCAACGATTACCCTGTGCGAATTGAGCTTTGGGGCGACGAGGTTGACTGCCTTTCGTTTTTTGATATTACCACACAGCGCAGAACAGAAAACATAAACAGTATTAAAATTTACCCCGCAAACGAGCTGCCGTTTAACCCTCGAGAGCTTGCTCTGAAATTAGAGGAGTATATCAAAAAAGATAAAAAGCTCACCGATTTACAGCGCGGATTTATTGAACAGGATATGCATGCGCTACGCTCAGATCTTTTGATATCATCAGATTTATATATCCCGTTTTTGTATGAAAAGGCAGGTACGGTTTTTGATTATTTAACCGATTGTGTAACGGTTGTTTGTGAATCGGGCAATATAAACGAGCGTCTAAAAAGCATTTTTACTATAGAAAAAGAGGATATAACTGCCGCGCTCGAAAACGGCAAGCTTTGTCCTAAGTGCGCAAAGCTGCGTCTTACAGCCGCGGAACTGTATTCTTATTTTAAAAATGCACTTTATTTTGAAAATTTTCCGCGCGCAACCTATGAAATTCCGCTTAAAGAATTGGTTACATTTAATTTCAAACGTTCTACGGCGTGGGGCGGAGATATAAATGTGCTTTGTGAAGATATAGCATATACTTTGCACATAAAAGGAACGGTCATAATTTTAGCGGGTGAAGCAAAAACCGCGCGTGTGCTTACAGCAGAACTTTGCGACCGCAATATAAATGCTGTTTATCTTGAAAATACCGAAAATCTATCTCAAGGCGGAGTGTTTGTAACGACGGGGGGATTATCCGGCGGTTTTGAAATACCGATGTGTAAGCTGTGTGTTATTACCCACAGACATATAGCATCAGAGGGTAGACTTATCCGCAGGCGTCATAAAGACGGTAAACAGATTAACTCGCTTGAAGAGCTGCATCGCGGCGATTATGTTGTTCACGCCGCGCACGGCATAGGTATATTTGACGGTATAAACCGCATTACAAACGGCGGCATTACCAAGGATTATATAAAGATAAAATATGCGGGCAGCGATGCTCTTTACGTGCCCGTAACACAGCTTGATATGGTATCTAAATATATAGGAGCCGCCGAGGATAGCGGCATAAAGCTAAACCGACTTGGCGGTAACGAATGGCAACGCACCCGAGCACGTGTCAAAAAGGCTGTGCGCGATATGGCAAAGCAGTTGACGGCTTTATACGCCAAGCGTATGTCAACAAAAGGATACGCTTTTTCTGAGGATACCGATCTTCAAAGCGGATTTGAGAGCCGTTTCGAATACGAGGAAACCGATGATCAGTTGCGCTGTATTTCTGAAATTAAGCGCGATATGGAGCGCGAAGTGCCTATGGACCGTTTGCTTTGCGGTGATGTTGGCTTTGGCAAAACCGAGGTGGCTCTACGCGCCGCCTTTAAATGTGTGAGCGAGGGTAAGCAGTGTGCACTTTTAGTGCCCACAACTATACTTGCAATGCAGCATTATAACACCGTGCTTCGCCGATTTGGAGATATGCCGTTGACGGTAAAGCTGCTTAACCGCTTTGTTTCAAAGCGCGAGCAGGAAAAAACCGTAGCAGGCTTAAAGTCGGGCAGGGTAGATATGGTGGTTGGAACCCACCGACTTATATCAAAGGATGTTACCTTTAAAAACATAGGCCTTGTAATAATTGATGAGGAGCAGCGCTTCGGCGTTGCTCAAAAGGAGAGGCTCAAGGAGTTATATCCCTTTGTGGATATACTTACTCTTTCGGCAACACCCATACCGCGCACGCTTAATATGGCAATGAGTGGGCTTCGTGATATGTCGTCTATTGACGAGGCACCGAGCGACCGTCATCCCGTGCAAACATACGTTTTGGAGCAAAACGACGGCGTACTGCTTGACGCAATAAACCGCGAGCTTCGTCGCGGTGGGCAGATTTATTATCTGCATAACAGGGTTGATACTATTACAAGACGGGCGGCAAAGCTTAAAGAGCTGTTGCCCGAGGCACGAATAGGTATTGCCCACGGTAAAATGAGCGAGGATGAGCTCAGTGATATATGGCACAAGCTATTGGAGCACGAAATAGATGTACTTGTATGCACCACGATTATTGAAACGGGTGTAGACGTACCTAATGCTAACACCCTTATAATTGAGGATGCCGACCGTATGGGACTGTCACAATTACATCAACTTCGCGGTCGTGTGGGTCGTTCGCCGCGCCGCGCGTACGCATATTTCTGCTTCAGACGCGGCAGAGAGCTTAGTGAGGTTGCCTCAAAACGCCTTGAAGCGATAAGACAGTTTACCGAGTTTGGCTCGGGCTTTAAAATAGCTATGCGCGATCTTGAAATTCGCGGTGCGGGCAGCATTTTGGGCGGCGAACAGCACGGCAATATGGAAGCGGTGGGCTACGATATGTACCTAAAGCTGCTTGCCGATGCCGTAAACGAAGAAAAGGGTATCGAATCGCACGAGGATTTGACCTGCACGGTCGACCTCAATATTTCAGCGCATATACCCGAGCGGTATATTGAGTCATTACCCGCGCGGCTTGGTATTTACCGCCGCATTGCCGATATACGCGACGATGGCGATGCTGCCGATGTTATCGATGAGCTGTGCGACCGTTTTGGTGAGCCACCGCGCGCCGTTATGGGACTTATAGAGGTATCCTTGCTTCGCAGTAAGGCTCAAAGCGCGGGCATAACCGAAATAACGGGCACACCAACTACGGCGATATTGCACACGCCCAAAATAGATATGCAGATAGCGGCAAAGCTATCTGATGAATTTAAATCGGCATTTACACTATCCTCGTCCGGTGACCCTGCGTATATAATACGTCTGTCAGGCGGACTTAAAGTTACAGATGTGGTATCACGACTTTCAAAGATTTTGTAAATCGTTTACAATTTCATATAGACTTTTTGAAAATTATGTTATATAATAGTTTAGTATAATAAAATTAAGGAGAAGTTAAAAATGAACACCTTAAAAAGAATTTTTGCAATTGCACTCTGCGTAGCGCTGACACTTACCTGTCTCGTCGGCTGTCATAAAAAGGGTGAAATTGCAGTAAAAATAGGCGATATTGAATTTACGTCGGGTTATTATGCCTGCGCGCTTGTTTTTGCTGATAGCGAGGCTCGTGCTTTGGTTGAGGAGGACCTGTCAGAAGACGGTGACCTTCCCGATGAAATCAAATATTGGAATTATAAGGTTGAAGAAACCGACTATGTAGAGTGGGTTAAAGAAACCGCGCTCGGTACATTAAAGGATTTGGCGGCTGTTAAAACTCTTTGTAACGAAGCAGAGGTTGAGTTAGACGCCGAAACAATATCATTGTCGGATTCTAATGCCGATTATTTGTGGGACACCTACGGTTATTCGCTTCTTATGGAAAATAACGGCGTAAGCAAGGATACCTTTAAGCAGTATATGCGCGACTCTTATCTTATGGATACCTATTTTGAGTATCTTTACGGTGAGGGCGGCGAAAAGGAAATTACTGCTGACCAGCTTAACAATCAGCTTTCTGACAACTACGTGCTTGCTAACAAGCTTGAGGTTAGCTTTACTGATTTAGAAACCGAAGAGAAAAACGATAAACAAAATCAGTTTACCGCTTACGAACAGGCGCTTAAAGAAGGAACAAAAACCTTTGAAGAGATTTATCTTGAATATAACGAAATTTCTGCTGATTCACACACCCACGAAGAAGCAGAGGACGGCGAGCTTCAGCCACTTGATCCTCACGCAACAGTTTTGGGCAATGAGGATACAAGCTATGCCTCTGACCATTTTGAAGCCGCAAAGGCTATGGCGGTGGGCGAGGTTAAAATTATAACCCTCGAAGATGACGAAGGACTTGTTCTTCTTGTAAAGCAGGATATCACCGCTGATCCGTATTACGTTGATGCGTTTGATATGACTCTCCGTCAGGAAATAGTAGGCGACGATTATACCGACGATATTACGGAATACGGCGAAAAGCTTGAATGCGATGTAAATGAATCGTCTATAAAGCAGTTCAAGGTAAAGAAAATATATTATCCTGAAACAACATCAACAACCTATTAAACTCTAATTATAAAAGCCCCTGCTAAGCAGAGGCTTTTAATTATGCTTTTGTGAGAATATATGTACCGCTTGCAAGTGGCTTTTGTTTCTCGCCATCGTCAAATATATAGCAATTTTGCGGAGCGATTATTCCTACGAAATTATCAGGAACATTTACGGTAAGGGCGACCTTGCCGTCTTTCTTTGTCCATGATGCTTCTATTCTGCCAAAGCAACTGTCGTAGTATGCGGCGGAATCATTGAGGCTTTCGACAATGTGCGGCTTTATATCAACGTGAGTTAGATCGGTTGCGTCGGGGTTGTAATCAAGACCGACCAAAGCCTTTACAAACCACGCCGTGATATCACCCCAAAAATGATGATTTACCGAGTCAACAGGCTCACGCGTAAAGCGTTCCCACAAGGTATTAAAGCCTTGATCTACTATATATTTATAGGACGGAAAATCGGGACGGGTAATCATATTAAGCGCTAAATCGGCATAGCCGAAGTCTGATAACACGTGGAAAATAACCCTTGCGCCCAAAACGCCGACATCCATATGTCCGTCGGCTTGATTTATAAGCTCAAGCAAACGCTCAAACGCCTCTGGTTTTTCATCGCCGTTAAATAAATTATAATAGATCGCCATTGCCTGACTTGATTGACAATTTTCCTCAACAGTCATTGTATCAAAATCAATAAGATTTTTGCGGAACGCCTCTCGGTACTGCGTGGCAATTGCTCGCGCAAAATTTGCTTGAGCGTTCATTTCTACCGCATCAAACAACAGAGCCGTTTTATCGGCAATATCAATCGCCATAATTGTATCGGTAACAATAAGCGGGGCCTTTGGCTTTGAATATCTTTCACCAACATGACACCAGTCACCAAGACCGATGGCAAGCAGCCCGTTTTCATCATTGCGTGTAGTAAGGTAATGAAGATATTTTACAAATGCGGGCGCGCATTCGCGAATGATTTGTGTGTCGCCGCGGTATTTGTAGCAAAAATACGGTATTACCGCAAGCACACAGTCCCACGCAGGACCGTTACCCCAGCTAAAGCCCCAACCTCCCGTTGGTACGATACCTGGCAGTGCGCCGACTGCGTTCTGGGCTTTGCAAATACTGCGCATCCATTCGCGATAACTTGTTGATGCGTCAAATTTAAGCAAGGTTTGCTCGGCAGACAGCGCCGCGTCGGCGGTCCAACCGTTCTTTTCACGCTGAGGGCAGTCGGTAGGAAAATAGTAAAAGTTTGCAAGGTCAGATCTTACGGTCATATCATATAAAGCCGTGAGGGTTTTGTCGCTTGTGGTGAAGCCGCCGCAGGCTTTAAGATTTGAATTCATCACAAGATATGTAAGTAATTCGGGCGTTGCCTGTTCCTCGGTAATTCCGGTTACCGTAACATACTGAAAGCCGTGATATGTAAATGAGGGTATATAGCTTTCTTGTTCATCACCATTGCAAATATAAATATCGTTGTGAATATGCTGCTTATCAAAATCCCAATGAACACCCTTTTCGTTATATGGGAACCAGATGTTTTCTATATCCAGCTTGCCGTCAATAAGCAGCTCGCCGTGACGAAGCTCTATGCGTTGCCCTTTTTCACCCTTTATATTAAGGCGGCAAACGCCAGCGCAGTTTTCGCCGAAATCATAAAGATAACCGTCATCGACCTTTGTAATACGTATGGGCTTTAATTCTTTTTGAACGGTTATTGGCTCTGCTTCGCAGGGTCGAACTTCTCCGCGAGGCATAGGCGCTATTATAGCATTTTGCCAATCACTATCATCAAATGCTGCGGTGTTCCAGCCGTCAAACCGCTGCCTTGCATCAAACACCTCGCCATAACGGTAATCATCAAAGATTATTGGCGACGGAGCGGTTTTAAAGCTTTCGTCGGCGTCTATAATTAAATCTCCGCAAACAAGCTGTAAGGCAAAATGCGGAGCAGAACGGTATTTTGCTTTATCATAATCCCATACCCAACCGGCAGGATTATTAACAAAGCCGTTGCCAAGCATTACGCCGATTACATTTTCGCCTTCGTTTAGGTTTACTGCGTATCGGTCGTAATATACTATATCGTCGGGATTGCTTATATATGGCGCCAATGCTCCCTTTGTAACGTCTTCACCGTTTATAAATAATTTATAAAAACCACAGACGGCAATTTTTATTTGCGCATCTGCGGCTGAGTTTACGGTGAAAACTTTCCTAAAAAGTGGAGCCGCAACAAATT
>CAYLXT010000051.1:0-10112 GCA_964387615.1 uncultured Ruminococcus sp. | reverse complement strand
GCTTCTTCGGGAGATTTGGAATATTATCTTTCTGCGGGTGCTCATACCTTGACAATTCAACTATCGCGTGAAAGCTGTCTTATAAACAAAATAACGCTCGGTTCTGTGACACAGCCGAAAAATTACAATGAAGTGCTTTCGGAATATGAACAAAAAGGATATCAATCTGCCAATGCAGACGACTTGATATTTGAGGCCGAGGGTGAATCGGTGAAATCCAGCCAAAGCCTTTATCCGATAACCGACCGTTCATCCGCATCAATAACGCCGTACAGCGCAGAATTAATATATTACAATGCTGTAGGTGGTACCCAATGGAAAACGGCAGGGCAATGGATTGAGTGGACGGTTGATATTGAAAACGACGGACTTTACGAGCTGTCATTTCACTTTAAACAAAACAATAAAAGCGATGCAGTAAGTGTTCGCGAGCTTTATATTGATGAGCAGCTTCCTTTTGCCGAGGCGGCTAACATTTGTTTCCCGTACTCAAGTGATTGGGATATGTATACCTGCGGATATGAAGACGGTGATGACTATGTGCCGTATAAGTTTTATTTAACCAAGGGTGAGCATACCCTGCGTTTGCAGGTAGGCCTTGGAAGCTATCACGAAATTATTGCTGAGACTGATCGTCTTATAACCGAACTTAATAGCGTATACCGTAAAATAGTTGTTGTTACGGGTGTTTTACCAGATGTGTATGCAAGCTACGAGTTTGAAAAGGTTATACCCGAGGTTTTGGAGTATATGCAGACTTTAAGCACTGAGCTTAAAACGCTTGAACAAAACATACGTGATCTGGGCTTTTCGGGTAATCAGGGTACCGATACGATAAAACGTCTTTACAATCAGATTGATTGGATGTTGGAGGATACCGATACTATCGCCAAGCGTCTTACTACCTACCGTGAGGCAATTTCTTCTTTAGGCACATGGCGAAATAGCATTTCTGAGCAACCATTAACATTGGATAAAATTTATTTAACATCTGACGGTAGCGATCTTCCGGATGAAAATGCGGGATTTTTTAAAACAATATCTCATCACATTCGTCAATTCTTGTATTCGTATGTAAGTGACTATTCTTCTATAGGCGAAATTCAAGAAAATGCTGATAAAGAAATTACCGTTTGGATGAACGCAGGTCGTGATCAGGCACAAATTTTGAAATCACTGATCAGTCAGAATTTTACACCTGATTCAAATGTTGCGGTCGATCTTCAAATAGTCGCGGCCGATTCGCTTTTACCGGCATTGCTCGCGGGAACAGGACCTGACATATCGCTTGGATTGGGTCAGAACGAACCGCTAAACCTTGCTTTGCGTGGTGCTGTGGTTGATCTTAAGAGCTTTTCCGATTATGACGAAGTATCTAAGCGCTTTTACAGCGAATCGATAGTGCCGTTTGAGTTTGAAGGCGGTGTATATGCGCTGCCCGACTCACTTTCATATTCGATGTTGTTTTATCGAACAGATGTTATTAATGAAATAGGAATCACCACCGATGATCTTGCCACTTGGGACAGTCTGTTACAAAAAGTGCTTCCCGTAGTTCAGAAAAACGGCCTTACCATTGGTATTCCTGCAAATATCAATACATATCTAAGCATTTTTTATCAAATGGACGGCGAGTTGTATATTGATAACAATACCGCTTCGGGTCTTTCATCGGCAGCGGCAATTCAATCAATGAATTTGTTTGAAAAATTTTATTCGCAGTATAAGCTGGATCTTGCTTTTGATGCGGCAAACCGTTTCCGCTCGGGCGAGATGCCAATTCTGATAAGCGATTATTTGTTTTATAACCAGCTCACAGTATTTGCTCCTGAAATTGACGGAGCTTGGAGCATGCTTGTTATGCCGGGTATCAAAAATGAGGATGGAAGCATTAAAAATATTTCTACCTCATCCGTAACGGGAACTGCTATAATGAGCAGCTCGCAGGATGTTAAATCGTCGTGGGAATTTGTAAAATGGCTTCATTCGGCTGAAATACAGTCGACTTACGGGCGTGATCTTGAAAGTGTTGTTGGTACATCCGCACGCTACAATACCGCAAATATTGAAGCTATGAACTCGGTTAAATGGGATGCCGATATCAAGCAGCAGCTTGAAAAACAACGCAGTCAGATCAAAGCATATCCGCAGGTAGCAGGTGGATATATTACTGATCGTGAATTTAGCTTTGCATTTCGTAAAATTATTTACAAGAACGAATCGGTTCGCGAATCAATGAATGATGCTACAGAAAATATTAATTATGAGATCATTCGAAAGCGAGAAGAATTTGGTTTAAATTAGACGGAGGTGTTTTAAGTGAATTTAAAAGATATTAAAGTTAAAAAGGGTAAAGCACCGCTAAATAAAGCCTCAAAGCTTCGTAAATTTAGGGGCTACGCCGAAGACTATCTTTTTATGCTGCCTTATTTGATCATATTTTTCGTCTTCACAGTATTGCCTGTAATTATTGCTATAATTTTAAGCTTTACATATTTTAACGTGCTTGAACCGCCTTCCTTTGTCGGTTTTGATAACTATGTTCACCTTTTGGTCGAAGATAGTATGTTTATCTTGGCATTCAAAAACACCTTGATCCTATCTGTAATTACAGGACCTATTGGTTTTCTTTTAAGCCTTTTTCTTGCATGGGTTTTAAATGAGTTTGGTCCAAAAATGCGTGCGTTTTTAACCCTTTTGTTTTACGCTCCTACAATCAGCGGTGGCGCGTATATGATATGGCAGATAATATACAGCGGTGACTCATACGGATATCTTAACGGTATTTTGTTGGATCTTAATATTATATACGCACCTATACAGTGGACGACCGATGAAGATTATATGATGTTTTCTGCCATTGTTCTAATAATCTGGATGAGTTTTGGTGCAGGATTTTTATCGTTTGTTGCAGGTTTTAGAAATATTGATAAAACCCTTTATGAAGCAGCGGCAGTTGATGGACTTAAAAATCGTTGGCAAGAGCTTTGGTATATTACGCTACCTGCAATTAAGCCTCAGATGATGTTTGGTGCGGTTATGAGCATAACAAGCTCGTTCGGTATGGGTGATATGATTTCGGGAATTTTTGGTTTTCCAAGCACCAACTACGCACTGCATACATTGGTTCATCATATGCAGGACTACGGTAATGTCAGATATGAAATGGGATACGCCTGTGCTATTGCCGTAATGCTGTTTATTATCATGGTGGGTGCCAATCAGCTGATACAGCGTTTATTACGCGGTATCGGTGATTGATTACCATTATGTAAAAAGCCGTAAAACTTTGTCGGCAGAATGGAGAAAAATATGAAACATTCTTTAGCGGCGGTCATTCGCGGTAAGCGTGTAAACCGTTCCCGTGTAGGAACGATAGCTATGTTTTGCGTACTTATGGTATTTGCAATTTTTATGGCGCTGCCTATGATAATTATTATTGGTAACGCATTTAAACCGCTTGATGAGTTATGGGTGTTCCCACCAAAGCTTTGGCCGTCTAATCCTACACTTAAAAATTTCCGTGATATGTTCAGCGTGTTGTCTGACTCATGGGTACCTTTTTTAAGATATATTGTAAATTCTCTGCTTATAACCGCTGTCGGTACAGCAGGTCATATAATCATTTCATCTATGTGCGCCTTTTCGTTGGCAAAAAAGAAATTCCCCGGTCGATTACTCATTTTTAACATGATCGTGCTTTCGCTTATGTTTAACGCAACGGTGACGCGCATACCAACATATATTATTATGGCTAAAGTAGGCTGGATAGACAGTCATCTTTCACTCATAATTCCCGCCTTTGGCAGTTCTCTCGGACTTTATCTTATGAAGCAGTTTATTGAGCAAATGCCCGATGCTCTGCTTGAGGCCGCGCGCATGGACGGTGCATCACAGTGGAAAATTTTCTGGCGTATTGTTATGCCAAACGTAAAACCCGCATGGCTTACTCTTATATTACTTTCGGTTCAAAGTCTTTGGGGAATTGGCAGTAGCTCATATATTTATAAAGAAGAGCTGAAAACATTACCTTACGCGCTTAATCAGATACTTGCCAGCGGAATTTCCCGTGCGGGTGTAGGCGCTGCGGTAACATTTATTATGATGCTTGTGCCGGTTACCATATTTGTGGTAAGTCAGAGTAATATTATTGATACAATGGCATCTTCCGGTATAAAAGATTAAATGGAGGTAGATAGCAAAAATGAAAAGAATAATATGCTTAATGCTATGTCTACTTATGATTTTTTCTTTTGCTGTCACTGTATCGGCAGAAACATCTACAAACGATCTTCCGTACGATTCTTATGTTTACCGAAACGGTGAAACACCGCTTGCGGTGCCTGCGCCATATTCGTGTGATCAGACTTTTGAGGCATCTGATTTCGGCCTTGAAAGTTTTCAGAGTATGTCAGATCTGTATTATAGCGGTGACCGACTGTTTATATGTGATTCGGGAAACAACCGAATAATAATACTTGACAGTTCTTTTAAATTAATACATACCGTAAGCGAGTTTGACAACAACGGTGTTATTGACACCTTTAATGCTCCTACAGGCGTTTATTGCAGAAACGGATCAATCTATATTGCTGATTCTAAAAACTCAAGAATTGTTCAAATAGACGCCGATACATACTCACTTAAAAAGATTTTAAACAGACCTGAGATATCACTTCTTGAAGATGATTATACATACACACCTTTAAAACTTACGGTAGATGCCGCAGGTAATATTTATGTTATAGCCGAGGGTATAAATCGCGGTCTTATCGAGATAGATGAAAACGGCGAGTTTTCTACATTTCTTGGCGCACCGTCTGTAGTGCCTGATTTTATTGAACAGATATGGCGACGCATTGCAAGCAAAGAGCAACGCGCAAAGCTTGATAAGTATGTTCCTACAGAGTATAACGCACTGCAAATTGACGATTATGGTTTTATTTATGCCGTGGCAAAAAACACCGAAAATACACCCTTTGTTAAGCTGAACAGTCAGGGTACCGACGTGCTTCGTTTTGAAGATGCGTTTGGTGACTCTAACTATGTAAGCTCTGACGGTTTAGTACTAAACCCTTATTTCATTGATCTTGCTATAGACCAAAACGGTTTTTATTATCTGCTTGATTCTCAGCAGGGTAAGATATATGTTTATACCGATCAGGGTAAGCTGTTGTATGCGTTTGGTGCTAACGGTTCACAAAAGGGAACCTTTTATTCGGCTTCGTCTGTTGAGCTTGTTGGTGATCTTCTTCTGGTTATCGATTCTTCCAAAAACACCCTTAATGTTTATAAACTAACCGAATTCGGTGGCTGTGTAATGAGTGCTGTTGATGCTCAAAGCAACGGTGAATACGAGCAGGCACAAACGTACTGGAATGAGGTTCAGAGTATGTGCTCACATTATCCGATGGCCATTATTGAGCTTGCTAATCTTGATGTAATTGACGGTAACTATAAATCAGCAATGACCTCGCTTAAGGCTATTGATGCCATCGATGAGTATGACGAGGCATTCTCTGCTTGGCGCAGTGATTATTTACGTTCTAATATGGTAACGATGATTTTTGCAGGTATTGCAATTGTAATCGCACTTATATTAGGGATTAAGCTTTTCAAAAAGACGAAATTATGGTTAAAAATTTCAGAAAACGATTTATACCGTAAGTATGCGTACGGAAGTTATGCAATGCGCCATCCCTTTGATGGATTTTGGGATATAAAACGTGAAAACCGAGGAAGTCTTGGCGGCGCGCTGATAACACTTGCTTTATTTACGGTATTATACGGTATAAGATCGCAGTTTAGCGGTTATATCGTTCTTGAAGAAGAAAGCAGTCAGATAAATGCGTTATATCAATGCGCAATGATGCTTTTGCCTCTTTTACTGTTTATTGTTGCAAACTGGTGCTTTACCACATTGATGGATGGCGAGGGTACCTTTAAGGATATTGTAATATTTTCCTGCTACGCTCTGAAGCCATATATTGTGTTCAGTGTTCCTATGTTCATATTCTCACACGTTCTTTCGGGCGAAGAGCTTATGATCTACAATATGCTTGATATATTAACACTTTTGTGGATACTTGCACTTTTATTTGTTGGAATGATGATGACGCACAACTTTACGCTTTCAAAGACGGTACTAACTACAATATGTACCTTAGTAGGCGTTTGTCTTATTTTGTTTATCATACTATTGTTGCTTAACATTGTTCAGGATGTAACCGATTTTGTTATGTCCTTATACAATGAAATAGCGTTTAGAACCTATTAAAAGGGGGAGACAAAATGATTAATAAGCATAAATTGTTCTTCTTTTGTAGGTTTATAGCGATTTTACTTGTGATTACTACATTAGTGGGTTGTTCTTCCAGTACATATCCGCATACTGCCTTTATTGGCGATGCTTCCGACAGCGCGGAAAATTGGAATATAGCATCTGACGATGTTATAAAACTAAGTAATGGTAGTTTAGAATTGGTAATGGATGTATCTAATACCCATTTTACGATTACAAATACCGTGAGTGGACAAAGCTATACCTCGGTACCGCAAACTACAGGTGATACTTATTCTAATGAAACATCACAGCGTATAAAATCCGAATTAAGCATTACATACTTCGACCAAGACAGTACGGAATATGTTATGACATCCAATGGCGACAGCGTCGAAAAAGATTTGTATGAAGTGCGTTATACAGACAATTCAATTCGCGTTTACTATACAATGGGCACTACTGCAAAATTATTGGTACCGCAGGTTCTTCCGGTCGAAGTGTTTGAGCAGGAAATTTGTAACGAAGATATACTTTCAAAAAGCATTATTCGTAGAATAAATCGCTATTATGATCTTTATTCACCTGATGACGAGCAGAATGAAGAATTAAGCGAAATGATGGAAAAATATCCTGCTTTAAAAAAGCAAGCATTATACATACTAAAGGATACGGTTGATACCTTAAAAGAAATAGAAATTTCTGATGCGTGCGCAACGGTCGGCTTTACCGATGAGCGCAATACGCAGATTATGGATGAGCTTGGCGTTGAAGCGGTTCAAAGCGATGAACCCGGTTTTAAGATTGTTGTCGAATATTGTCTTAACAGTGATGGATTTACTGCAGAGGTATTGACCGATGAAATTGAGATAATGTCGCAAAGCTATCAGCTTTACAGCGTTGATTTGCTTGAGTATTTTGCTTGTGCCAACAGCGAGCAAAGCGGATATTTCCTTGTGCCTGACGGTTCGGGCGCACTTATAGATTTTAACGGCAGAGAGGGTAATTACAGTCAAACTGTTTACGGTAACGACCTGTCAATTCAGGGAGACAGCAAAACCCAGCTTGCCAAAGAGGCTTTACTGCCGTTATACGGAATTTCTTTTGGTGATGGCGCTGTGCTTGCTATAGCAGAATCGGGCGAAGCAAACGCTATTGTTCATGCAAACACAATATCGGCAAGCAATCCTCAGAATAATGCGTATTTTACCTTTAATTTGTGTGCGCTTGATGTAACCGACTTGGGCGAGGAACGTAGCATACCTGTTTATAATCTTTATGGAAAACACATCCAGTATGAACATCCAAGGGTTAGATATGTTTTGCTTTCATCCGAAAAGGCTGATTATGTAGGAATGGCCGATTATGTAAGAAATTATTATATCAACAACGGTAGCATACCTCAAAAAGCAAAACTTCAAAGCAACTTTTTTGTTGATTACAGTTGCGTTATCACACAGGATACAACAGTATTGGGTGTGCCGTATAAAAAGCGCACAGTGCTTTCAACAATAGAAGATATTAAATCACAGCTTGATGCTTCAAGCATAAATGGTTTGTCGGTGCGATTGCTTGGTTACACCAAAAACGGCTTGACCCATGAATTGCTAAATAAATTCTCGTTATATAATAAGGTTGGAAGCAAGTCTGAATTGGTTGAACTTGCTTCAAGTATAAATAAAAACGGTGGTCAGCTTTATCTTGATGCTGATTTTTCAACGGTGCTGACCGATACTATATTTGACGGCTTCGCCGTAAGACGAGATACAGCCAAATATATCAACAGAAGTCTTGTTATACGCGATGATTACGATATTATTACCCGTAAATATTACGACGGAATAAACAGTCAAAATCTGGTTTCGCCAACCCTGTATGCCGATGCGGCAGCTTCGTACATTAAATCTGTTGAAAAGGCGTTAGGAGCCGATGCGTCTATTGGACTCAGCTATGCCTCTGCGGGAAGCTTGCTTTATGGCGATTACGATAAAAATAAGGATTATGATCGCAGTATGTCGTCTTCTGTGATTAAAGACGTGCTGTCTGCAAGCGATGAGAAATATCCTGTTTTAACAGAAAACGGTTATTTATATTCACTCAGTACTGCTGATTATCTCCTTAATGCACCACTTTATTCGTCAAATTTTGATATAGAAACCGCTGAGGTTCCGTTTTATCAGCTTGTTATTCATTCAAACGTACCTTATACAGGAGTTTCAATGAATATGACTACCGATGGTGATAATTTATTATTGCGGTCACTTGAATACGGTGCGGGACTTTATTGGTCATTAATAACCGAAGATGACCACATTTTAAACGATACCGATTATGAGGTATGGATGTATTCAATGAATAGCAAAAATAATTTTGCTGAAATCACACAGCTTTATTCACAACTCAGTGATTATTACAATGCAATCAGCGACAGTCAGATGATTTCGCACAAAAAATTAGCAGACGGGGTTTATATGACACAATATGCCTCGGGTGCGGGTGTTATTGTAAATTACAGTGATACCGAATATATTTATGAAAATTATTCTGTCGATGCGAGGGGGTATAAGACATGGCTCTCGTAAAGAAACGTAAAAGCAATCTGCTTCGTCGTAGGGGATATTACGGATATTTCTTTATTCTTCCGCTGATAATCGGCGTGTTGTTTGTGTTTATTCCTAATTTGTACCATACATTTCAATATTCTGTAAGCTCACTCGAATTAGGAAAAACCGGTTACGATGCTACTTTTGAAGGCTTTTCACAGTACAAAGCCGCTTTTACAAAGGATGCAAATTTTGTACCGTATCTTGTTTCAGAGCTTAAAAGCTTTTTAACCGACGTTCCGGTAATTACGATATTCAGTATGTTTATTGCTGTATTGCTGAACGGAAGGTTTCGTGGCAGAACGGTTGCACGATTGATATTCTTTATTCCTGTAATTTTATCCACCGGAATTATAGCTTCAATAGAGGCTAATACCGATTTGCTTGCTAATGTTGAATCAGGAATGGCTTCCGATGAGGCATCGCTTGTTTCGGGATTAAGCAATATGCTTTTGCAGATGAATTTGCCAAAGTTTATTATTGAAATTATCGGTAGCGCAATAACCGGAATTTACAATGTGGTGCAGCGCAGCGGTATGCAAATATTCATTCTGCTGACAGGACTTCAGGAGATACCACCTTCGCTTTATGAAGCGGCTGAGGTTGAAGGCTGTAACGGGTGGGAATCTTTTTGGAAAATTACATTTCCAATGATGGGTCCACATATACGCATATCAATTGTATATACAATAGTGGATCTTACGTCGCGTAGCGACACGGTGTTAGCAGAGTATATAAATCTGCTTGCATTCCGTTCAAATATGTTTTCGCTTGGAACCGCAATGTATGTTATATATCTTTTGATAGTGCTTGTAATAGTGGCCATAGTATTGTTTATACTTAATCGGTTTATTAAGTATAACGGCGAAGTAGGGTAAAGGAGGTATTTTGATGGAAATATCAAAAAAGACAAAAAGGCAAATAAAAAAGATACCTCTTTCCGTACTGCGTTTCGTTATAATTTTCGGTCTTGCTTTTATAATACTGGAGCCGTTTGTTTATAAAATACTTATGGCATTTATGCATCCGGACGATCTTTTGGATTCTACTGTATGGATTGTGCCGCGTATTGGTTCTACATACTATTGGCAGCAAGCACTTGAGCAGATGAAATTACCACAATCAGCGCTGAACACATTTTTGTTATCGTTGATAGTCGGTATTTTGCAGGTGTTCTCCTGCACAATGATTGGATACGGATTGGCACGTTTTAATTTTCGTGGAAACAA
>CAYLXT010000050.1:0-10590 GCA_964387615.1 uncultured Ruminococcus sp. | reverse complement strand
TAGTAAAGCCTACATCCTTATATGTTTGAAAACTTTCCTCACTTATTTCATACGGAGCCCAAAAACCCGAAATTTCAAATTCCTGCGCTTCGTACTGGTAAAGGTCCTTTTCGGAATATTTTTTCTCGCAACCGACAACCGAAAAAGCCATAATGCATACCAATGTAATTATGAATATTTTTTTAAACATAATTATTCTCCTTTTGCTTGTAATGTTTTATGATAACGGCACTACAAACGCGCCATCACCGTAAGCAAGCTCTAACGTAAAGCCACCGTTTTCGTCAAGAGTTACTATTTCGGGCGTGCCGCTGTAACCCGCGCCGCCGTAAATAGCAACCGCGCCGCAATCTTTAAAAGTAGCGGTTACGGTGTTTGTTTTTTCGGTGTTTTCACTAAAGTTTACAAACATATAGCCCTCGCCGTATTCTTTGCTTTCAAAGCGGCTTACAACCAGATCCTGTGTACCTTGAGCATCTACATAATTTTTGGTATTTTCCAATTTTACATATTCAAGATTTTCGTCATACTCTATTGAGCACACACGGAAGGTCTGATCCTCAGAGCCCGAAACACCAATTGATTGCTGCCAATCATAAGCGAGCACTGCACTTGCAAATTTTTGTATTTCGGCATTTATAGTTTTTACGTCATAGTAAAGCTGACTTGGGGTTTTATTATCGCGTTCAAGCATACAGTTTATATATTGCGGATCCATACCCTCCGGCACCGAATAGCAGTAATATTGTATATTATCGGCACCAAATGCAATAGCAAGATATGCCTGCTGACGCATATCGGCTTCGCTTAAAGTATCCAAAAACTCATTACCTGTGCTTGACTGTAATATAAAGGTTGTTTCAGCACCGTATTTTTTAGCTGTGTTTGCAATCTGATTGTAGTTGTACAGAATGCTTTTGCCAACCAGATCCGAGTTAGAATAGAGATAACAGTCAACGCATATATACGGATTTTCAAACTTGCTCATTATATTTTCACCGTAAATTTGAAGCATTTCTGTGTAATTTTCAAACTCTCTGCTTGTAACTGCGGTTTCGGGAATAAGATTTATCATATATTTTGTGTCGGGATAAACCTTTTTAAAGTCATTAATAAGAGTATCCGAAGAAAGCTCAAGCATAGCATCCTTCTTTGGCTCATCCTTAATATGTACACCCTTTATGATATCCTTATATTCGCCGTAATAGTCATAGTTACTGAATGGGGTACCGTCAAAATAGTCGTCACCCTCGTTTGCGCGATTAAACCACGAATCACCATAAGCAATATAAACATCCAGACCTACTTTTTTGCAGATTTCAAGCGCTTCCATAGTGCGCTTTGAACCAATATAATACTGGGTTTCACTGGTTCTTGGCAGTTCATCGTGGTTGGTAAAGGAACAGATGTTAAAGCCTGCATCCTTGTACTGCTGAAAAGCTTCTTCTGTCATTTGACGCGGAGCCCACAATCCACAAATTTCAAACTCCTGCGCTTCGTATTGATAAAGGTCCTTCTCAGAATATTTTTTCTCGCAACCGACAACCGAAAAAGCCATAATGCAAACCAATAAAATTATAAATACCTTTTTAAACATAACCATTCACCTTTTTTGATAGGCTGATGAAAATGTCCGCCAGCCTATTAAAATTAATATTTTTATGAAAGCGGTGTTACAAACACACCTTCGCCGTAAGCAAGCTCGATTGTAACGTTTCCGTTCTCATCAAGATTAACAATTTCGGGCGTGCCCTCGTATCCTGCGCCGCCATAAATAGCGATTGATTTACAATCCTTAAAGGTTGCAGTTACAGTGTTGTCCTTTTCGCGCTCTGCCCAGTTTAAAAACAAGTACGCTTCGCCGTATTCTTCACTTGTAAAGCGGCTTACAATCATATCCTGTGTGCCTTTTGCTTCAACATAATTCTTTGTATTTTCTAATTTTACATATTCAAAATTTTCGTCATACTCAAGCGAGCATACGCGGAAGGTCTGATCTACAGAGCCAGAAATGCCAATGGTGGTATCCCAATCGTATGACAGGATTACGCTTGCAAACGACTGTATTTCTTTATGTAATTTTTGCAAGCTGTAATAAATATCGCTTGGTGTATCGTCACGATTCAATATACAATTATCATACATATAAACCGGGTTGCCGTCTTCATCAAATGATTTTGGTACAGAATAGCAATAATACTGTAAAGTATCGGCGCCAAATGCGAGAGCGTTGTATATCTCCCAACGCAAATCAGATTCACTGAGTTCCATTTCAAACTCTTTATTACCTTCATCAGCACCGCCTACGCTTGACTGCAGAATGTAACCGGGTTTAACATTATATTTCTTTGCAGAGTTTGCAATAAATTCGTAGTTTGCAAGAAGTGTGCCGTCATCCTGAGTATAATTCTGATGGAAAGGATATACGTCTACCGATACAAAAGACTTTTCGCCAAACGGCTCCATAAAGGTTTTTTCATATAGCTCCATCATCTCTTCATACGAATCAAATCCACGGGTTGAAACTGCTGTCATAGGAATAAGATTAACTATAAATTTAGCATCGGGATATACTTTTTTAAAGTCTTCTATAAGAGTCTTGTTGCCGTATATTTCAAAGTGATTGCTACCGTCAGTGCGCTTTACATACGGCTCATCGCAGATATGAATACCTGTGATAATATCCTTATATTCACCATAAATATCGTGTTTACTAAATGGCGTTTCACCGTAAAAATCCTCGCCATCCTCTTCACAGCGTGGGACCATCCAGTCATTGTAATTAAGAATAGCATTAAGCCCTACCTTTTTACAATTTTCAAGGGCTGTCATAGTGCGGTCAGAGCCAAGATAAAATTGCTCTTCGCTTGTGTAACCGAGCGAGTGATTTATCATAGCAAGGGTGGTAAAGCCTGCATCCTTATACTGCTTTAATCCCTCTTCGCTAATATCATAAGGAGCCCAGAAGCCTGAAATTTCAAACTGCTTTTCGCTATATTCAGGTAGCTTTGAACCCTTGTCACAGCCTATAAGTCCGATTGTCATAATAAGCACCAGTGATAATGCTAAAATTCTTTTTAACATAACTTTCTCCCCTTAATCAAGACTGTACTTCTTTTCATATTCGCCGTACTCTTCAACAAAGTTGCCAACTGCCGCGGTTTTTACCTTTCTTAAATACTTATGAGTATCAAGCTTGGGCGAATCCTGCTGAATAGTGTATACGGCGATATTTGAACAATGGTCTGATACTCTTTCTATATTGGTAAGCAGATCAGAAAATACAAATCCCATCTGTACAGTACATTCTCCCTTTTGCAAGCGGTCAATATGACGCGCTTTGAGCTCATCCTTAAGCTTATCAATTACCTGCTCAATAGGTTCTACATGAGAAGCCGCGTCAAAGTCGTCGTTTACAAACGAATCAACCGTGATATTAACAATTTCTTTTAAAGCATCTATCATAACAGCAAGCTCACGCTTTGCATCGTCAGAGAAAATGATATTCTTTTCCTTGATTTCCAAAGCAGTTCCGCAAAGATTTAGCGCGTGGTCACTGATTCGTTCAAAGTCGCTGAGTGAATGAAGCATACGGGATACCGCGTGCGAATCTTCTTCTGAAAGGTTGTTACTGCTAAGGCGAACAAGGTATGTTCCGAGCCTATCCTCGTACTTGTCGGTAAGGGCTTCGACATCGCGGACGAACTGAACTTTTTGTTCGTCATGGCGAGTGATAGTTTCAAGAGAGGCCATAATTGCTGTGCGGGTGTGCTCTGCCAGTTCATTAGCAAGGCGACGGCACTCGCTGATAGCAAGAGGAGTATTGTTGAATATACGCTCGTCCAAAAACGCGGTATGCTGTTTCTCGTTACCGTCGGGAACGAGTTTTGTACAAAATTTTATAATCCATTTCTTTACGGGGAATAAAACAATTGTGGTTACAAGGTTAAACATGGTATGAACTATTGCAACTCCAACCATATCAACCTCCGCGCTGAGAAGGGTTATTCCAAGCGCCTTCATAATGTACATAATAATCATACAAAGACCCGAACCAAACACATTTACAAAGAAATGCATAATTACAACGCGCTTTGCGTTTTTATTTGTACCCACACTTGAAATAAGCGCCGTAACGCAAGTACCTATATTAGCGCCAAGCACCAAGGGTATTGCCATTTGCCAAGTAATACCACCGGTAAAGGCCAATGCTTGAACAATACCGATTGTAGCGGCCGACGACTGAATAATACCGGTAAACACGGTAGAAACCAATAATGCAATTATAGGACTTGAAAGACTTACCAAAAATTTATCAAATCCCGGTATTTCACGAACCGACACCATTGAAGCGCTCATAAGCTCCATACCGAACATAAGCACTGCAAAACCAATAAATATAAGCCCGAGATTGTGCTTTTTCTCGGATTTGGAAAACATACGGATTACCGTACCTACAAATGCAAGTATGGGCGCAAAGGTCATAGGCTGTAAAAGCGTCATTACAAAGCTGTCCTTGCTTATACCTGCAAGGCTCAAAATCCAAGCGGTAAGCGTTGTGCCTACATTGGAGCCCATTATCATGCCAAAGGTATTGCCAAACTGCACGATGCCCGAGTTTACAAGACCGACAAGCATTACAGTAAACGCCGAAGAAGACTGTATAGCAACGGTTATACCCGCTCCTAAGAAAAAGCCCAAAAAGTCATTGGCGGTAACCTTTTTCATTGTGCGCTCAAGACCGCCGCCCGCCATGGTTTCAAGACCGTTTGACATTACATTCATTCCGTACATGAAAAATGCCAATCCACCAACCAGCATTGCCAGCATTATTAGTAATTGGGTGGCGCCACTTGATTCTATCAGTATTTCCATATTGAAATTTTCCTCCTAAAAAGACGAAAGGGTTAATGCGTGAAGAGTCGAACCCAACACGCATTAAAACTTAAAACTTGATTTTTTCAGCTATATACGATTTAAGTTCAGAAATCGGAATGCGAACCTGCTGCATACTGTCGCGTTCGCGAACTGTAACGCAACCGTCCTCTTCACTTTCAAAATCGTATGTAATACAGAAGGGTGTGCCGATTTCATCCTCACGGCGATAACGCTTGCCTATTGAGCCTGCATCGTCAAAATCAACCATAAATTCTTTTGCAAGGTCATTTTTAATTTCCATTGCTTTATCGGAAAGCTTTTTGGAAAGAGGAAGAACTGCTGCCTTGAACGGAGCAAGAGCAGGATGCAAACGAAGAACAACACGCTTGTCGCCCTTTTCATCAACCTCTTCATCATAAGCATTGCAAAGGAAGGCAAGTGTTACACGGTCAGCACCCAAAGAAGGCTCAATAACATAAGGTACATATTTTTCATTTGTTTCAGGGTCAAAATATTCCATAGGCTCGCCCGAATGCTCAGCGTGCTGACTAAGATCATAGTCGGTACGGTCAGCAACACCCCAAAGCTCGCCCCAGCCAAACGGGAATAAAAATTCAAAGTCGGTTGTAGCCTTTGAATAGAAGCAAAGCTCATCTTTGTCATGATCACGTAAACGAAGGGCATTTTCATCCATACCAAGATTTATAAGCCAATCGCGGCAGAAACTACGCCAGTAATCAAACCACTCAAGGTCGGTACCCGGTTTACAGAAGAATTCAAGCTCCATCTGCTCAAACTCACGGATACGGAATATAAAGTTACCCGGTGTAATTTCGTTACGGAACGATTTACCTATTTGTCCAACACCAAAAGGCAGCTTGCGACGTGTGGTGCGCTGAATATTTTTAAAGTTTACAAATATGCCCTGCGCGGTTTCGGGGCGGAGATACAAGGTTGAGGAACTATCCTCTGTAACACCCTGAAATGTTTTAAACATAAGGTTAAACTTACGTATATCGGTAAAGTCGTGTGAGCCGCAACCGGGGCAGGCAATACCCTTTTCGCGAATATATTCCATCATCTCGGCATCAGTCATAGCGGCAGGGTTATCACTAAGTCCGTTTTCTGCTACGTAATCTTCAATAAGTTTGTCAGCTCTATGACGTGTCTTGCATTGACGGCAATCCATAAGCGGATCTGAAAAACCGCCCAAGTGACCCGATGCTACCCAAGTTTCAGGATTCATAATTATTGCACTGTCAAGACCTACGTTGTACTGATTTTCTTGAACAAACTTTTTCCACCAAGCGCGCTTGATGTTATTTTTGAGTTCAACACCCAACGGGCCGTAGTCCCAAGCGTTTGCAAGACCACCGTAGATCTCACTGCCGGGGTATACAAAACCTCTGCCTTTGGCAAGGTTTACAATCATATCCATTGTCTTTTGCGAATTGTCCATTTTTTACATCCTCTCGGAAAACTATATTTTTACAAATATAATACTAATAAAAATTATGGCAAAAGTCAACAATTTTGTAAATTTTATATTCTTGACATATTTATATGTATGGTTTATAATTTCATAGTAATCTTTTTAAGTTTATCATTTAGGAGATATAATTATGTCAGAAACAAATTTTTTAACCTATAAAGGCAAACCCTTGGTAAGAAAGGGCAAAGAAATTTACTACGGCGATATGAGTGAAAAATATGTAGTAAGATTTGAAATACTTTCTTCAAAAAAAGACGGCAAGCTTGAAATTGCCGATAAAGTGTCGGTTCAGTTGCTTGACAGCAACACCGATAAGCCAATTAAAGACCGCATCAAAAAAGACAGCACAAAAGACAATTTGTTTACAGCACTTGACCTTGGTTTCACTTGGCTTGAACGTGCTTTAAAAGAGTAATTACCACTATGTACCCAAGCAATATTTTTGCTTGGGTATTGTTGCATTTTAAAATGACAAAAATTTTTATAGAAAAATTGAGAATTTTTTAACAAACCCCTTTTCAAAATGAAAAATATGTGTTATTATGTAGATTGATACAAATCTAACAATCTTTTGTTATTCTTGTTGTAATTAAATCAAGGAGGAGAATTTTTATGAAGAAAAAAATTAGCAAACTTCCCTTCAAAGGCACAGCCGAGCAGGAAGCGCAACTCAAAGCAGTTATCGCTGAAAACTGCCACGACAAGAGCAATGTTATGGTAGTTATGCAGAAGGCTCAGGATATTTACGGATATCTGCCTCTTGAGGTACAGGAAATGATTGCTGAAGGTATGGGCGTATCGCTTGAAAAGGTATATGGCGTTGCTACCTTCTACGCACAGTTCTCGCTGTCACCCAAGGGTAAGTACAACATCTCCGTTTGTCTTGGTACCGCTTGCTACGTTGTAGGCTCAGGCGATATTTTTGACAAGCTTAGCGAAAAGCTCGGTATCGGCGCTGACGAATGTACCGAGGACGGTAAATTTTCACTTACCGCTTGCCGTTGCATAGGCGCTTGCGGTCTGGCACCTGTTCTTACCGTTAACGAAGAGGTTTACGGCCGTCTTACTGTTGACGATGTTGACAGCATTTTAGCAAAATACGCTGACTAAAGGATAGATAACTTATGAAAATAAGTCAAATGCAACAGCTTCTTGAAGCAAGGGTTCTTTGCTGTGAGGAAAATACCGACCGCCACGTTTACTCTGCTTGCGGTTGCGACCTTATGAGCGATGTTTTGGCCTTTGTTAAGGATCAGGCAGTTTTGCTTACAGGACTTGTAAATCCTCAGGTTATTCGTACAGCCGAAATGATGGATATGATTTGTGTTGTTTTTGTTCGCTCTAAAGTACCTACGCCCGAAATGATAGAACTCGCTCGTGAAAGCGGTATCGTTCTTATGGTTTCTGATAAACGTCTTTACGAGGCCTGCGGTCTTCTTTATACCAATGGTCTTGTAGGAAACAAGGTGAAAGCATGAGCGAAGAGCTTGTTTTTCATTTTGACGTAGACGGCGACGACTTTACTTCTGCAGGGCAAGCATCAATACAAATCAAAAAAAATCTAAGACGGTTAGGGCTTGACCCCGAAACCATCAGACGAGTATCCATCGCCATGTACGAAGGCGAAATCAATATGGTAATACATGCCGGCGGCGGCGAAGCCGACGTTAAGGTGTGCGAAAGTTATATTGAAATAACACTTAAGGACAGCGGTCCCGGTATTAAAAATATTGAACAGGCAATGCAAGAAGGCTTCTCTACTGCGCCTGACCAGATAAGGTCATTAGGCTTTGGCGCAGGTATGGGGCTTCCTAATATGAAGCGCTATACCGACGATATGAAAATTGAGTCAGAGGTCGGAGTAGGCACCACCGTTATAATGCGTGTAGATTTATAATATTGGGAGGTCATTATGCAAACCTATGAACATTCGGTATTATTAGATGCCTCTAAATGCACCGGCTGTACCACCTGTTTGCGTCACTGCCCTACCGAAGCAATACGCATAAAAGACGGTCACGCCGTTATAAACAGCGGCAGGTGTATCGACTGCGGCGAGTGTATAAGAGTTTGTCCGCACAAGGCTAAAAAGGCTGTTTGCAGCAAGCTCGACAGCATGAACCGTTTTAAATGGAAGATTGCTCTTCCTGCCCCAACGCTTTATGGTCAGTTTGATAATCTTGATGATATTGACTATGTATTAAACGGACTTCTCAATATTGGCTTTGACGATGTTTTTGAGGTTTCTAAAGCGGCAGAACTTGTATCTGCTTATACACGTCTTTATCTTAAAACCGACGGCGTTAAAAAGCCCGCTATCAGTTCAGCATGCCCTGTGGTAATGCGACTTATAGCGCTAAGATATCCGTCGCTTAACGACAACATTATTCATATGCTTCCTCCTATGGAGGTAGCGGCGCGACTTGCGCGCGAACGCGCACTTAAAAACCACCCTGACCTCACACCTGAAGATATCGGCGTTTGCTTTATATCTCCCTGCCCTGCCAAAGCAAGCTATGTAAAAAACGGCTTTGCAGGATATAAAAGTCAGGTTGACGAGGTCGTATCAATAAGTGATATCTATTTCTTGCTTATTAACGCTATGAAAAAGGATGACAACATCGAAACGCTTTCAGAATCGGGTATGATAGGCATTGGTTGGGCGCGTTCAGGCGGAGAAGCAACGGCAATTTTTAACGAAAATTACCTTGCGGCTGACGGCATTGAAAATGTTAATCGCGTTCTTGACCAGATAGAAAACGGCAATATTCCACAGCTTGAGTTTGTTGAGCTTAATGCCTGCACGGGCGGTTGCGTAGGCGGTGTGCTTACAATGCAAAATCCGTTTATTGCAAAAGCCAGACTTCAAACGTTGCGTAGATACCTGCCCGTTTCACAAAACTTTTTAAGCGGTGAAGAAGCAAACTATATTCCCGATTACTACCTTTTCAACGAGCTTCCCGAATATCAGCCGATAGCCCGACTCAGCAACAGTATGGCAGAGTCAATGCGAATGATGGCGGATATTCAAAAGCTGCGTGAGGTTTTGCCCGGTATAGATTGCGGCTCCTGCGGAGCACCTACCTGCCGTGCATTTGCCGAGGATGTAGTAAAGGGAAATGCAAAGATGGAAGATTGCCTTATAAATTTACACAAAAAGGATGATTAAAATGACGGTATATGATTTAACTAAAGACGGTCAGTTTAATGTCCTTTGTATGCCTGAGCCCGAGCGTGAAATAAACGGTGTTTACATAGGTGACCTGCTAAGCTGGGTAATGGGCAAGGCCCAATGCGATAATATCTGGATTACAATAATGTCCAATATAAATGTTGTCGCTGTGGCATCGTTATCCGATGTTTCCTGTGTTCTTTTAGCGGAAGATGTAACTCTTAGCGATGAGGTACTTTCCACCGCACAACAAAAGGGTATCAATATTCTTTCCGCCCCGCTTTCAGCCTATGACGCGGCTGTAAAAATTTCAGGTATGATATAATGAACAGGTATTATTACGACCTGCATATTCATTCCTGCCTGTCACCTTGTGGCGATGATGATAATACCCCAAATAATATTGCGGGTATGGCGTCACTTTGCGGGCTCAATATCGTAGCCCTCACCGACCACAATACAACAGCCAACTGCCCTGCTTTTTTTGAGGCGGCTCGTCGTTACGGTATTATACCTATTGCAGGCATGGAGTTAACGACAAGTGAAGATATACATATTGTATGTCTTTTTGAAACCTTGGATGGTGCTATGGCTTTTTGTGAAAGAATAAAAAATTTAAGCATACCCATTGAAAACCGACCTGATATATTTGGTCACCAACATATATTGGATGGTCAGGATAACATAATCGGCGAAGAAAAAAATCTACTTATAAATGCAACTCTTATTTCTGTAGAAGACGTACCAGCACTGGTCGCAGAGTTTGGCGGCATTTGCTACCCTGCTCACATTGACCGACTGTCAAACGGAATTATATCAATACTTGGTACGTTTCCCGAATCACCTCATTTTAACTGCGTTGAATTTCACGACAGCCAAAAATGTGATGAATATATACAAAAATATAATTTGCAGGATAAAAAAATAATTATCAGTTCAGATGCGCACCGACTTACCGATATGCGCGACAAGCAAAACTATTTTGACCTTGACGACGAGCCTTACAGCAGTAAACTCGTCAGAAATAAGCTTTTTGAATTATTGAGGT
>CAYLXT010000049.1:0-10632 GCA_964387615.1 uncultured Ruminococcus sp. | reverse complement strand
TTTATAACATAAAATTACAGAACAATCGGCAACCAACAATCAACTTTAAATTTTGCAGTCTTATATGGATCAGCATATCCATCCACAATAGCCACACCTTTTATTATGATATGAATCTCTTGATCTTTAATTTCCAATATAGTAAATTTATAATTTTCCATAGGCTCATGCTCAAAAATGTAGAAAAGATCTTCTCGTTCATCGCACTCTTCTAAACTATCAACCGAAAACTCTCGCCCCACTAATTCATAAATACTTTTTACTCCCGTTTGATGTTCATTAATTCTAATTATTGGCGTCACCTCTTCCCATTGGTATCTACCTTTAAACTCTATGTCAAAAGAAATTGTAATTGTGCCCTCTTGTTCATCACTGTCAAAAACCAAAAATCTTGTTTCGTTACTTTTATTTAATTCAAATTTTCTTATGCCTAACTTTAATCTATTGCACATATTATTAATCCCCCACAAAACAAATTAATTTATATTCAAATGGTACATTTAATTCACTAATTTTTCAATAATTCCCGCTTTATTCTATATCAAACTTTTTTGACGAAATGTGTTACTATGTGCTCAATCAGGGAACCGTTCTGATTGACTGTTTTTATATTATATTTATCTGACAGCATTTCATAGTTTCGAGTGCGGCATTGTGTGTTTCGGGTGTTACACCCGCACAGCAAAAGGAATCTACATAAATTTCGCAATCCAATAAATTTGCTTTTAACAACAATGCATTTGACACAACACAAATATCGGTACAAAGACCTATAAGTGTAATTTCTGCCTTTTCATCACCAATTGCTTCCTTAACTATGTGAGGTAACTCTACCGAACCGAAGGTAAGTTTTTCTACTGTTTTGTAGTTTTTACCACTTAACGCTTCGGCGATTTTAGGATTTAGTTCCCAACCGTTTGTGCCTTTTATGCAGTGCGGTACAGGCAGTTTTTTGCCCTCTAAGGTATCCATATAATCATCAAAATGTGTGTCATAGGTTACAAATACGTCACCATCAAATTTTTTTATTTTTTCTGCGGCATTATCTATTATCGCAACTGCCTCGGGTGTGCCGAGCGCCCCGTCCACAAAATCGTTTTGAATATCAACTACAACTAAAATCTTTTTCATAAAAACACTTCCCTTAAAGATATTATATATTTTTTAAGTCCCGTTCGCAACAATAAATTTTTAGTGACATTTGTCATGTTTTGTGTTACTATGTCAACGAGGTGGGATTTATGTTTTTAGATACCGTTGAAACCATTCAAGAAGGTGTAGGTTTCAGTTTGTTTGGCAAAACGCATTTGATATGGCTGTCAGCTTTTGTTATATTGGCGGTTGCAGTATCAATTATTTATCGCAAACTGTCACCAAAGGCTCGCAACATTATGAGAATTGCCGTGGCAAGTCTTATATTGCTTGACGAATTATGGAAATGGGTATTCCTTTTTATAGGCGACCGATACCAGCACAGTTATTTACCTCTTCATTTATGCAGCATAAATGTCTTTTTGGTGGCATTGCATATTTTCAAACAGCCTAAGGTTGTCAACAATTTTCTTTATGCAATATGTGTTCCTGCGGGTATTATAGCGTTACTTACACCCTCATGGACAGCACTGCCCGCAGGTAACTTTATGCACATACACAGTTTTACCATACATATTCTTTTAGCCGTTTATCCGATAATGCTGGTGGCAGGCGGAGATATAAAGCCCGAAATTAAAATGGCACCAAAATGTCTTTTGCTACTGCTTTGTATGGGCATTGTGGTACTCGGTGTTAACTTCTTGTGCGACACAAACTTTATGTTTTTAATGCGGACTGATGACATAAGCTTTTTAGTATTGTTTGAAAATATTTTCGGTGCGCATCAATGGGCATTCCCGATACTGCTACCTGTCGTTATTGTTATAATGTATCTGCCCATCATGATTTTTAACCGTAAAAAATAAAAATTTTTAAGGGGTCTTTATGGAAGTAAATTATAAAAACAAAAAAAGCTATAACACAGCAAAATACCCTATCCGTCAGCCACGCATTATAACCTGGCTCATCTGGGTTTTAAGCAAAACAAAAAGCATAATAAAACACCCTTGCCGATTAGCGTGATACTCTTAACGGATTATCACGCAACTCTATTCGCCTAACGGCGAGTTATATTGCTTCGCAGTGATATTATGCTTCGCATAGTGATATTGTCCTGTGGACAGTTTATGGCGAATAGAATATCACGCTGACGATAGTCGGCATATCACTTAACAGACAAAAAGAAAGAGAAGACTCGTAATTAAAACGAATCTTCTCTTTTCTGTTGTTAGTGGGTTTGGGCTACTGCCCAAGTGCGTTTGTACATACAAACGCGATGCTGGTTCTCGACGGAAGTTGAAGGATTTTCAAATTCTCCGTTAAGAACAACACTTATTGGCAAGGTTTTTGTTTTTAAAATAAATCATTATGAACAATATCTATTATCTGTGCGAATACGCCCGCGCTATAACTGTTGGGACCCGGTGCGTCGGTAAGGATTGCTATAATATAGGGGTTGTCATCTTTCCACACAATGCCAGCGTCACTAAGGGATAACCAATCGCCTGTGCTGTTGTGACCCTGCTTGTGCGAATAGTCCACGCCGCTTAAAGCGGCTGTGGCGTAGTTGCCCGCAGTGTTGGTGCAGCTGTCGTACAAAAAGCGTGAATACTCGGTATCGGTTTCAAAGTAGTTATATATCTCGCACCAGATTTTTACCAAATCATTCGCGCGGGTTTTAAGGCTCCATACAGTAGGCTTTATCATAAGTGAGTCGCAACCGAGCTCACTTATCCAGTTATTATATCCTTCCCGACCAAAGTAGTCAACCGACATTAAATATCCTACATTATCACTAATCGACATACTTTTGTGCAGTGCCGTCTCCATTGTAAACACAGTACCAAAGGGTGAATACTGCATATCCCCCGTACCGGGCTCGTAGTGCTTTTGTTCGTAGGTGATTTCGGTTTGCAAGCTACCGTTGCCGTCTTCCATCTGCTTGCAGGCATAAAGCGTATACGCCACCTTTACGGTGCAGGCGCCAAAAATCTGCGCCTCGGTATTGTATGCAAGTCCTTTTGAACCGTCAACCGCATAAACCGCCAATGAAATATTATGGGTATATCCGTATAGTATGCTTTGCAGCTCGGCAGCCTCGTCTGAATATTTATCGTCCTTAAGTTCGCCGCTTAAGGTTACCGTTTTATCGACATTTATATATTCTTGAACCGCCGCCTGCGTGGACTTTTGAGATGTTGGCAGTTCGGGTGTGCTTTCGGCTTCGGACTGTACTTGCGAAACGTTTGGCAATGATGAAGCAACATTATTGTCAACACTGTTATTATCAACGACAATATCATTGCTGCACGCCGTCAGAAATATTACTATGCATATTATAATTGTAAGCAATTTTATTTTTCGCAAATATATCCCCTGCCTACGATAAAATTCTTCTTTTGATTTTGCCCAAAAACGCGCGGATTTTTGTCTTCCAAACATATCTTACAGGATATAAAAATTTATTTATTTTAACATATATTTTATATATCTTTGAACTGTTGCAATCAATATGTTTCCCGCCGCGGTAAAGGGCTGTCATTACACCAACAATGTCACACTCAGGCACATATTCTTTTTGGTAGGTATTGTCACCCCGTATTATATATGTGCCGTCAGGCATTATGCCTATTATGCGGTGAAGTATCAGCTTTTTGATGCCTTTTTTCTTATACAGCGGTACATCTCCGACCTTTAGCGGATGCTCTGCCTTGGTTATTACAACAATATCCTTATGAGTGCGAAGTAACGGTCGCATACTGGTGCCGTTTGTCAAAAAAGCCACTGTATCCTGCGTTTGAAGTGCTTCTTCTACCATGTTTATATCATAGGTTTTCATACAAGCAACTCTGCCTTACTTAATTTTTCAATTAAGTCGTCAACGCTTTCTTCTACCACTGTTTGTGTTGCGTCGGGATATTCTGCCATCAAACCCTTTATAATATCCTCGCGGGTGGTATCCCCTTTTAGCGCTTTAAAAATATACGCGCCTGTTTCATTCAACTTAATATAACCGTTAAATTGACCGTCGTTATTTCCTACCGATACAGCTACAGTCTCACCTGCAACCTTATTTACTACAAAATCATATTTAAGCTTCATCGTCATTCTCCTCACCAAATGCGTTTTCATCTATCTTAAACCCGCCGATAAGCTCATTTTGCGTTATTGGCTCATCGTCAAGGCGGTCTAAAATGCTTTTAAGCGGTATTTCGTCCTCAAAATCAAGTGCCTGCTCCGTCTTTTCATCAATGCGCCAAGCTTCAAGCAAGCTCTCACCCTCGGGGTATTCGGTATCTGCGGGGTGATTTTTAATATAAATCACGCTTATCAGCATATAAATTATAAATATTGCCACTGCGCCAAGCGTTACGCTAACTCCAAGTGCAAATCCTGTGTTTTTATAGTCAAAGCGTATCTGCGATACACCTTCGTCTACGGCTACCGCCATAAAGCCCGCGTTTACCTTTTCAACCTCTACAGCCTTTCCGTTTACCGTAGCCGTCCAACCCTCATCATACGGCACCGAGAAAAACACAAGCGACTTTTTATCTCTGGTTACCGTAGCTGAAAAGCCATTACTATCTATACTGAAACTGTCAGCCGCCGTTTTGCTCAAAGCAGCAGCATCTATTGCCATTGCTTCATTGGTAAGACTGAGTGAAATTGTATTTAAATTATATAAACCGCTGCTTTTTAATGTTTCAATGTCGGTCATATACTCGCCGTATTTTTCTATCTGCTCGTCGGTAAGCAGTATTGCCTTAAGCATAAGACGTGAACGGCTTGACGAGCCGTAACCGTCGCAAAAATCATAGCTCATATAATAGTCATATGAAAAACCGTGCGGCACATAGTTTTGATTTTCATAAACATAATAATTACCGCTGGTTTTTATATATTCGTAATCAGGCATCAAGGTGTTGCCGTCATCATCTACAAAGCTGTCGCCATCAGTGCGGTTAAGCAGATATTTTACCGATAAAAGCGACCTTATTGCAGGGTAATCGGTATCAGGTCGGCTTGCAACCGAGCGCTCTATACCAATATAATCATAAAATTCCATAATAGACGGGGACACAACCGAATGGAATGCATTTATGGTAGGATATCCTAAATACATACCCGTATTATCAACACCGTCGTAAACATCTATTCTGAATTCGCTTTCATCCTCAAGGTACACCTCGCCCTCAATAAGCGAATCAATCATAACATCCTTGATTTCGTAAGAATGTGTGCGTCCGAGCGCTATAAATACATTGCCGTATAGAATAGATATTATGCAAACGCAGGCAATAGCGCCCTTATAAAACCTTGCCCGATTGTTTTTTAGCGTTTCAAACAATAGCTTTTGCATTGGCAAGCAGACAAGCGCGATAAGGCTTGTTATCCAGAAACGCGCAACATACATACCGTTTTCACTTTGAGTATAAAGTCCGAACACAAGTTTTTCAACACCATCTTGCGTCACTTTTTGCGGGAAGAAGCCTATAACCAACACAAAAGCCAGTGTTATTGCGGCAGTCCAGCGCAGACCCGACGAAAAATCGACCGACTTGTCCTCGGTAAGCATTACGGTAGCCAGTGCAATAAGTAGCACGGGCATATAAAACCAACGCGCATAGTACGAAGTATTAAAGGCATAAAACGCACTGTTAAGTATCGGCACCATAGCACAAAGCGCACAGATGCCAAGTACGCGTTTAAGCCAGCTTTTTTCACGCAGCTTAAACCATGTGAAAAAGCCCGTCATACTAAACACGGGAAGCCAACCTGCCACCGACGACCATTTTACATTAGCCTCAGGGAAAAACACGGGGCGTGCGGGCAAATCAGGCGGAAAAAAGAAGCTTTGTAAAACATAAAGATATATCTGCTCTTTACCGTAGGTGATACCGTTCCAACCTATAAGAATGTTACTGATTCTATCATTTCCCATAATAGCGTTAAGAGCGGGAACAAGTAAAGCGGCAGAGAGTGCAAGACCCAACACAGCCTCAAAAGCAAATACCAAAAACCGCGAAAGCTTTACCTTTATAGCCTTTGAGCCAAGACGGACAAAGAAATATATTACGCAAAATACTACCATTCCAAAAAAGAAGAAATAATTTGTTATAGCACAAAATGCAACGCTGAGCGCAAATACGCCGCGACGGTTTTCGGTAATGAGTAACTCCATACCCAATAACAGTAGCGGGAAAGCAATTATTGCTTCGTGAAAATGATTGAAAAATATATTATATATTGAAAAACCTGAAAACGCATAAAGCAGACCGCCAAGAGAAGCGGCATATGCCGTTTTTGTAAAGCGGCGGATATATAAATATCCCGTCAGCGCCGCGCAGGCAAATTTCAGTATAAGCAACGGTCCCATTAAATACGGAACAAAGCTGTTGGGGAAAATAAGTGTTATCCAAAAAAACGGGCTACCAAGCAAGTAAAAGGCATACGAGCCAACAAAGTCAGATCCCAAATCGGTAAGCCAGCTCCAGTTTACATCACCCGTGCGGATAGCCTCATGGCACATTTGGTAAAAGGGTATCTGTTGAACATTAAAGTCGCCATAAAAGGTAAAATAACCCTCACTCATTATCATATAAGGCACAAAAAGACAGGCAGCCGTCAGAAGCGCTACCAAAAAAGTAAACATTTTCTTTTCTTTTTGCGGTTGCAATATTGTTTTTTTACTTTGCGAAAAGGTCATTTTACTCACCCCAACTTTAAAAATACCATTACAAATTATTATATCAAAAAAGTATATAATATTCAAGATATAAACAAGCTAAATTCGCTACCGCGAGCTAAATGCACCTTACGGCGCGCTAAATTGCTGCGCAGCTAAATGTGTCGCGACACGCCATATGCGAATTTAATTTAGCGGCTCTTAAAGAGCCATTTAGCTATTAAGCATAGCTTAATAATTTAGCTTTGCACAAGGTGCAAAATTTATCTAAAACAAATAAAGGCTCTGCTTTATATAAAAGCAAAGCCTTGTAATTTATCTTTTAGGATATGGTAAATTTTTGGGTAAACCTAAAATATAATCAGCAGATAAATTCAAATATTCACAAACCTTCTTTAAATGAGTTATTGGCATTAAATTTATACCTTTTTCATATCTCGCATATTGTTGTTGCTTAATTCCTAAATATTCTGCAACTTGTTTTTGAGTTTTATTTTGTGTCTCACGCTCAAATTGAATAATTTCATTATAATACATAAAATCACCAATAGAACCATAGCACTTTTTACAACAAAAGTGTTGACAATTAAACACAAGTGTTGTAAAGTATAAATGTAACTCCGATAGTTGCCACACGGATTAAGTTACTGCGACGCAACATGTTCCAAAGAGAAATCAAAATTTTATATCTAATTATGCATTATCGAATTCCGTAATTTTCAATTACGTAGTCCATATCCTTATCGCCACGACCTGAAAGGTTAATAAGCACAGAGCCGTGGTCCATAGTTTTAGCAAGCTTCATACCGTAGGCTACGGCGTGCGAAGACTCAATTGCGGGAATTATACCCTCTAAACGTGCAAGCTTATAAAATGCATCAATGGTTTCCTCATCATCAATTACATCATACTTAACACGACCAATATCTTGCAAAAATGCGTGCTCAGGACCTGACGACGGATAGTCAAGACCGCTGGCTACCGAATAAACGGGAGCAGGCTCGCCGTTTTCGTCCTTTAGCATAATGCTGTTAAAGCCGTGCATTACGCCCTCAGTACCGTATTTAAGGCTTGCCGCGTGATCGCCGAGCTTTGGTCCGCGACCGAGTGGTTCAATACCGTAAATGTCAACAGGGTCATTCAAAAAGCCCGAGAAAAGACCTGCCGCATTAGAGCCGCCGCCAACACAGGCTACAATCGCCGATGGCAGATGACCTGTCATTTCAATAAACTGCTCGCGCGCCTCAATACCAACAACGCTCTGGAAATCGCGTACCATCATTGGAAATGGGTGCGGACCCAAAACAGAACCTATGCAGTAAATACAATCTTTATATTCCTTGCTGTATGCGTCAAATGCCGCATCAACAGCCTCTTTAAGTGTAGCAAGACCGTGAGTAACTTCTATAACATTTGCACCTAAAATCTTCATACGCGCAACATTTGGAGCCTGTTTCTTAATATCAACGCTACCCATATAGATATCGCACTCTAAACCAAAGTATGCCGCGGCAGTGGCAAGCGCCACGCCGTGCTGACCTGCACCTGTTTCAGCGATAATCTTCTTTTTACCCATATATTTTGCCAAAAGCGCCTCACCCATACAGTGATTAAGCTTATGTGCGCCTGAGTGGTTAAGGTCTTCACGCTTGGCATAAAGCTGTACCTTGCCGCCTAATGCGTCGGAAAGTCGTTCAAGGTGTGATACGGGTGTTGGTCTGCCCTGAAATTCCTTTCTAATACGACGAAGCTCGGCAATGAATTTACGTGACTGGCATATTGAATAATAAGCCTCGGTGATTTCAGCCATAGCGTTTTTTAGTTTATCTTCTATAAAGCAACCGCCGTATTTGCCAAAATAGCCGTCTTTGTCGGGATAATTATTAAAATAGGTATCAAAGTCTACATTGTTTAGTTTCATAATTGTTTCTCCTTAAAATAAAATTATAGCGTTTATTTTAAAGTTCGCCATCGTTTAGTTAACAATTTCATAAAAATTTCTCCTTAAAAACAAAAAAACTCATCCCTATAATACATAGGGACAAGATAAAATCCTGCGGTGCCACCCTGATTGATGAAAAAATCATCCACTTACACTTATACCAACATATAAGCCGCACTGTAACGGGTGCTCCCGTCGATTACTACTAAGCAAAATACTGTTCGATCGCCCTCATAAGTCCATTCACCAAAATATCCGCTACGGCATTTCCACCATCAGCCGCTCTCTTCAAACTTCAAATTAAGGTTACTATTCTTAATCATAGGTTTAATTTGTATGCAATTATATTACCACCATGTCCTTTAATTGTCAAGTCCTTTAATTTTTAATAAATACTTGAAAATTTCTATAAAATATATTATATTATATATTTGGTATGTATTTTTGCAATTTCCCTGTTTGGAGGTTTTATATATGTCCGATTATTTAAAGATGAGCAAAGAAGAGCTCGCGGCTGAATACAAAGCCGCTAAAGCCGAGTATGAACAGCTTCGCGCTCTGCACTTAACACTTGATATGTCACGCGGTAAACCCGGTGGCGACAATATGGATTTAAGCGAAAAAATGTTTGACCTTGTTGGCAACGATACAGGCTTTAAAAACATTGATGGTATTGATTGCCGAAACTATGGCGGTCTTGACGGACTTTGTGAGTTAAAAAATCTTTTTGCCGAAGTCCTGGATTTAGAACCCGACCAGATAATAGTTGGCGGTAATTCTTCACTTAATATGATGTTTGACACCATCGCTCAGGCTATGACACACGGTTTAGGTGGCGAGCCTTGGGGCAAGCAGGAAGGTCTTAAATTCTTGTGTCCCGCCCCCGGTTATGACCGTCACTTTGCCATAACCGAATATTTTGGTTTTGAGCTTATCCCCGTGAAGCTTAACGCTGACGGACCCGATATGAATGCGGTAGAAGAGCTGATAAAAGACGAAAAAGTAAAGGGTATATGGTGCGTACCTAAATACGCAAATCCCGAGGGCATTACCTACAGCGATGAGGTAGTTCGCCGTTTTGCAAATCTTAAGCCTGCGGCAAAAGACTTTAAAATCTTTTGGGATAACGCTTATTGTATTCACGACCTTTATGATGAGGGTGACACGCTTCTCAACATTTATGATGAATGCGTTAAAGCGGGCAACCCTGACCTGCCTATAATTTTTGCATCCACCTCTAAAATCACCTTCCCCGGTGCAGGTGTAGCAGTAGCGGCGGGTAGCCATAACAACGTAGCAATCCTTAAAAGTCGTATGAAATTCCAGACTATTGGTCCCGATAAGCTTAGCCAGTTACGTCATGCACGTATGTTTACTTCGGCTGATGATTTGTATAAGCATATGAAAAAGCACGCCGCAATTATAAGACCAAAATTTGAAAGCGTGCTCACCGAGCTTGATAAGCGCATTAAAGGCACGGGTATTGCCCATTGGACCAATCCTAAAGGCGGTTATTTTATCAGTCTTTATGTATTACCCGGTTGCGCTAAACGCGTTGAACAGCTTTGCGCTAACGCAGGCCTTATCTTAACCCCTGCAGGCGCGGCTTATCCATACGGTATTGACCCCGAGGACTCTAACCTTCGTATAGCGCCGACATATCCGAGCGCAGAAGAAATTAAAACGGCGGCTGTTATTCTTTGTGCAGCAGTAAAGGTTGCGGCACTTGAAAGGCTGATTGAAGGCTGACATTAATTTAATTTGACTTTGTATTACAAATTTAGTATAATATATCAATATCAACAAACAAATTGGAGGTTTCAAAAAAATGAAGTCTAAAACTTCCCGCAAGTCGACCTTTTTTGTAATCCTCGCGCTGATTTTGGCCCTTACATATTTGGCTTTCTTTGGC
>CAYLXT010000048.1:0-10740 GCA_964387615.1 uncultured Ruminococcus sp. | reverse complement strand
GTAGTTTTTCGGTTAAGGTTGTTTTACCGGCGTCAGGGTGCGATATAATCGCAAAGGTGCGACGGCGGTTAATTTCTTGCTTTAAATCCACAGTGTTACTCCTTAAATAATATATCCAGTAAAGTTTACCATAAAAACCGCACAGTATCAAGAAAAATAAAAAATTTTAAAAAAGTATTTACTTTTTGAATGATATGGTTTATAATAACGAATGTATAGTTGCATTTGTATATTTTACGGAGGTTTGTAAAAAATGAAAAAGATAATTGCATTAGTTCTTAGCGTTATTATGATTTGTTGCTTTTCCGTGACAGTGTTTGCGGAGGAAAGCCCAGTTGCTACCGAAAAGGTTACTATAACAGTTAAAAAGGCTGACACCGTTGGTACAGATAACAAGGTTGATGTTGAATATACAGTTGATAACGGATCGACCGTTACAGTTAAAGCAAATTCTAAGTATGGTAAAGAGTTTGACGGTTGGACTGTTTATATAGCAGGCACAACTACTGAAGCTGTTGTGGGCACCGATTACGAAATCGTAAAGGGTGACATTAACTCTGATGAGATTACACTTAAACTCAAAACAAATGTAGTTGTTTGTGCTAACTACGACAATGTTAAGACCGATCCTGACGTTTCAAGCGGCGCAGATGGTTCTGCTTCTGCTCCTGCTACAGGTGATATGACGGTTGCGTATGCTGTGTTGGTTGCACTTGTTGTTGCTGCTTTTGGTTTTGGTGTAAAGAAGGTTTATTCGAAATAATTTAAAAGTAATAAATTTTTAAGAAGATGCTTTATGGCATCTTCTTTTTTGTTGAAAGTTTTTATCGCTGTGTATATAATAAAATTGCAGAAACAATGGGAGGTTTATGTATGAAAAAAATGATTATGCGGTATTTTGCTCCCGCTGAGCGTACAAACGATGGTTGGGAAAAATATTCATTACCGATAGGCAACGGATATTTTGGTGCAAGTGTATTTGGCGGTTATGATGCAGAAAGAATACAGTTTACAACTAATACATTTTGCAATCCTTACCAATTGGGCGGTGTTACAAATTTTGGTGAAGTGTTTATTGATTTTAATCATCAAAAGGTTCAAAATTATGAACGAGGACTTTGTTTGAATACCGGTGTAGTATATTCCGAATATGATATAAATAGGGTTAAAATTCACCGAGAAGCATTTACAAGCTATCCGGATAAGGTTTTTGCATATAGGATAACAGCACAAAACGGCGCAGTTAATTTTAACGTAAAGCTTATAATTCCGTATCTTAACGAGCGTTCTTTGGATGACGGCGGCAGAACAGGTGAAATAACGGTAGAAGATAATACATTGGTTATGCGCGGAACATTGCCTTCGCGCGAGCTTATTTATGAAGCTCGGTTAGCAATTGTAACTGACGGTGTGGTTGTGTCGGGTTCTGACAGTATCACCGTTAATAATTCTACCGATGCGGTATTGATTTATACGCTTGATACTTCATATAAGCTGTGTCAGGAGGTATTTATGCAGGGTTGTCACAAGGCGTTAGGAGAAGACCCGCATAATGCAGTCAAAAAATGTCTTGAAAAAGCGGTAACGCTTGGTTGGGACGAGCTTTACAAACGCCATATTGCTGATTACTGTGAATTGATTGGCAGAGTAGAGTTTGATTTAGGCGGTTGCGATGATGGTCGCGGAACCGAGGAGATGCTTACGTCCTACCAAAACGGAAATAGCGAACCGTATCTTGAAGAGGTTTATTACGCTTATGGTAGGCACCTGCTTGTGTCAAGTTCAAGAGAGGGTACACCGCCGGCATCGCTACAGGGTGTGTGGACGGTGCACGACAAATCGCCGTGGAGCTGCGGATTTTGGCACAATATAAATGTGCAAATGAACTATTGGCCTGCTTTTAGCACTAATCTTTCCGAAACCTTTAAGGCATACGCTGATTACTGGAAAAATTATGAAAAGTCTGCGGGTGTTCACGCTTCAAACTGGATAAAGGATGTCGCACCCGAAAACTATGTTGAGGGTGAGGGAGAGTGCGGTTGGATAATCGGTACGGGTGCCTGGATGTATCAGATTGATACCATTGATAAGCACACACACTCGGGTCCCGGCACGGGCGGTATGACATCTAAGATGTTTTGGGATTATTATGATTTTACCCGTGATGAAAATATATTGAAAGAATATTCTTACCCTGCTATTCACGGAATGTCTAAATTTTTAACTAAGTGTGTCAAGGAATATGACGGTAGATTTTTGTGCGGTTTTTCAGCCTCGCCCGAGCAAATACTCTCAGGCACTTGGGTGCAGCAGCATAAAAAACAACAGTACTGGCATACGGTAGGTTGCGCGTTTGACCAGCAGTTTATTTACGAGAACGCTGTTGATGATTTGAAATGTTCAAAACTTTTAAACATTACCGACGAGACGACCGAGAAAGAAAAGCAACAGCTTGATGGTTACGGCCCTATACAGATAGGCTACAGCGGTCAGATTAAAGAGTATGATGAGGAGCATTTTTACGGTGAGATTGGCGAAGCACATCACAGGCATATCTCACAGTTGGTAGCATTAATGCCGGGAAACACTGTTACTCATAGCACTCCCGCATGGCTTGATGCGGCGCGTATAACTCTGAATTTGCGAGGTGAAGGCTCTTCGGGTTGGTCGGCGGCTCATCGCCTTAATGCATGGGCCAGGGTTGGTGAAGGAAATCGTGCCTATTTTTTACTTCAAAAAATGCTTAAGAAATGTACCTATCCAAATCTTTGGGATGTGCATCCGCCTTTCCAGATAGACGGTAATTTTGGTGCGACGGCAGGTATGACCGAGATGGTGCTACAAAGTCACGAGGGATATATATCTTTGTTACCGGCAATACCGGACGCTTGGGAAAAAATATCCTTTAAGGGTTTAAAGGCGAGAGGTAATTTTACGGTTGACTGTGATTACTGTGACGGTAAAATTAATTGCTGTAAAATTAAATCAGAGATCGGCGGCATACTTAAATTACGATACGAGGGCATTACTTCTGTAACCGTTAAATCTGATGGCAAAGCAGTAGATTTTGATTGCGACGGTTGGTATATTACCATACAAACACAAAAGGGCTCCACGTATACTATAGAGGGCTTTAAGTCGGTTAAAAAGCGCGAAGTCGTTACCGATCTGACATCTAATTATACGCAGAATGGAGTCGCACTAAGTTGGAAATATGACGGTAATCAGCAATATGAGATATATCGTGCAAAGGATAACGACAGCGACTATGAACTAATTTGTGCGACCAATAAATGTGAGTTTTTGGATGAAGCTTATAACAGTAAAAACAAAGGAAGACTTACATACAAGATTGTGATATCTGGTGCAAGTGGTAGTTGTTCAGCGGCAAACGGTGCGTTAACAATACTGCATCCCGCAAGCGAGCTTGAAGAAGACAGATATAAGCTTTTATTCAGAGTGATCAATAAATTAGATTAGTAAAAAACATCGCATCAAAGATGCGATGTTTTTAATTTTATTCAGCTTCGGTAACTTCGGCCTGAGCTTTTATGTTGCGTATCAGCTTTCTGTATGCAGAGGACGTAATGTTGCCCATTTGCACATCATCAACGCTATATTGGTATTTGGTCTCGCCAATCTTATAAAATTTAACCGTTGTAGAAGAACCGTCGTTAAATACAAATGATATCGTACTTTCGGCTTCTCCTGATACCTCTGTAACCTCAAAGCTATTGCACTGAGTACCTACAAAGTCGGCGTAAAATGTTTGAAAATCAGAAGCAACTATTTCGGTGCCGTTTGCCAAAACGGTGTATACTGTATTTGAATCCTCGTCCAAAGATGAAGAAATATCAAATTCTATGCTTCCTTCACTGTCAATAAGCTCTATTGTAGAAACATCATTTATGGAATACATAAACGGATGTTTGTCATAAAAATCCTCGGCTGCAAGAGATAAAAATGCAAATAAACTAAAATCAACCTTGCGTATCATGGTGGCATCGTCATAAACCACCGCGCAATAATCGCTGTCTATAACGGAGAACTTAAAGTATTTGCTTTCTCCGTTGATTGTCATCGTTAAAACAGCGTCCGGATCGTCAAGGCCAAATTCCTTTAATGTCTGATCGGTAATATCAAATGCATAGTTACCCGATACACTAATAGAGTTTGAGAAAAGAGTTATTAAGGGTGTGATGTTTTCTGACTGTGCAAACCTTTTTGTAGGTGTAGTAATAATATAAGGTATGATCGAGGCAGAAGCAGAATCTTCGTTGTTGTTTTCTATTGTAATGGTGGTTCCGTACAGCTTGCCTGACAAAGTAAGCGAATCAAAATATGCGTAGGAACCGTCTTCTGCCGTGTATTCAGAAGTGTCTGTTGAGAAGATAGTCGCAGGAATAGCGGTTTTGTCAGAAAGGTCAACTAAATTGAACTGAAAGGCCGAAAGTTCGCTGGTAGGTACAACATAAATTTTATCATCGCCATCAATCATAAAATAATTGCCCAAGCCGTCAGTAGACGAATCACCCACAACAAAACCAAAGGAGCCGTTTGTAGCATCCTCGACGCTTACTTTAATAATCGGCTCATCAAGTCCGCACTCACTTGCAGTCTTTGTGGATATTTCTCTTATTGCGGTAATGCTTGCCGCTGAAGAAATCACGGAAGTCATAGAATCGGTACTCATCTTTGTAACGTCTATATCCTCTACGCCCCAATGTGTTGTGGTATCGGTATTGCCGTCTTCGTCGGTGTATGTAATTTCTTTTGAAATAAATTTAAATGTACCGTTTGTATTGGTTATATTGACGGTCGTAAATGTAGAAGAATCTTTATCGATCAATGAAATATCTTCAAAGATGCTGCTGGCAACCTCGTCCTCTTCAAGTTCGGGGATGAATTTTATAACGGCTATAGTTCCTCCGATAAGAATTGCGACTGCCACAATTGCGGCAATAACCGAAACCATTCGCTTTTTATTGCCCTTTTTCGGCGTTCTATCCTTATGCTCGACAGGAGCAGAAAAGACGGTGCTTTCTTCCTCGACGTTTTCTTCGGCAGAAACCTCGCTGACGGTATCGTCAGCGGGCGACTGCTCTATATTTTCCTGATTATTTTCGAAAAAATCACTCATCGTGCGTTTCTTCTCCTTACAAATATTACAATTCCTAAAACAACTACGGCAATCGGTATCGCAAACATAAATATAATGTTTACAACTTTACTGCCGGCGGCTGTTACAGATGAGGCAAAGCTTTCATTTTCGATAACCTTTGAAGTAAAGGTTATCGAAGTATCGCCTACGTGAGCGGCGCGGTCGGTAGCAGCCATAACTATATCCTGATTGCAAAGGTCACTGTAGGATGCCCAGGTTGACTGAATATACTCAACACCGGCAAATGCCATCACATAGCTTGTAATAGTATTGTATTCGCTGTCAAGGTCAGACTCTACCGACTGGATTACGGTATCAAATTGCTTCATATCGTCTTCGGTATAATCTGCCCAATCAGAAGCAAAGCCCACGGGAGCCACTACCGCTGTTTCAAGTGTTTGCATTAAAGCGGTTGCTTTTCTGGTAGTGGTAGAAGCGTCACAAACATTCATAGGAACATTATAATCGGAGATGGCATAGGTAAGATTGGTAGTTATGTCATCATCTTCAAGCGTAGCGGGGTAGGTACCTAAACAGGTGGGAGTGCCTGAAATGTGGTTGGAGCTATAGGTTTCGTATATTATACCCTCACCAACCGAAATACCCCATTGCTCTAAGAAATCATAAAGATTTGGCAGATACGGGCTTGTGGCATCGGCAAAGAATATCATTCCCTTTCCAAGCTGACCGTTATTGTCTAAAAATTCAGAAACAGCATCAAGCTCGGTGCCTACAAAATCGATAGTAGGAGCCGAAATTATGATTGCATCATAATCGCTTGGAATTTCGCTGATAAGTGAGTCTGAGATCACGGTCATATCGTAGTTGTTTGACACGAGCAGATCCTGAAAAGCCGACGAATATGAATTTTCACTGTGGCCTGTAATCAGGGCAACCTTTTTGGTATCAGAGCTTGTAACATAAGCGATGGCACTTGTAAGTGCGCTCTCAAGCTTATTTGAAGCAAGCGTATAGGTAGAATATCCGTAATAGTAATACGATGTAGAGTCTTCGGTTGTTGCATAAATATCATTGAAGCTCAAAATCTTTGTGCGTTTATTACCACTTGCAGAGCTTTGTACTATCATATCGCCGTATATAAAGTCGTAAGACGAATATGAAGACGTGATAGAGGTGTATTCGGTTGATTGAGGATCAATGTATTTTATAACCAGATTATCGTTGTATTCACCGTATTTTGAAATGAGTGTCTGTGTCTGTTCAAAATACTCGTAATCCGAGTTTGAGCTGATTGTAACACCATAATAATTTTGTGCATAATAAGCAACATAGGATGCATAATTTTCTTCGGAGCCAATTATGGTTATGGTTACTTCGTCTTCGATGCCCTTGATGTAATCGATATTCTCCTGACTGATAGAGTTTTTCTGGTTGGTGGTCATATCAAATTCAAGATGAAAACGGTCAGCAAGTACGCCTACGAGCCAATTAAAAACAATAAGACCAACAAGCACAATGGCTGTAATGGCGAGTGAATAACCGCCACGCTTTACAAGCAATTCGTTTTTAATTTTATCGCTTTTAAAGAATGAGGCTATCTTTTTGAAAAATCCGCCGATTGATGAAAGAATATCTTTAAAAGACTTTCCGGTTTTTGTTTCTGCAACATCTACAGCTTCTACAGTTTCCTCAACAGAGGTTTCAATTATTTCGAAGTTTTCATTATTGTTTGTCATAATTTTCTACCTCCTTAAGACCATCTTCTCTTCTCGAGCGAACGCTCGGTCAGGAATATGAATGCCGCGGCAATGCTTATAAAGTAAACAATATCTTTAACAGCAAATGATTGGTTGGCAAAGCTTTCAAGAACGCTCAGAAAATCCATTCCGCCAACAAAGTCAATGAATCTCTCTACTATCCAAGCCCATACTTTAGCATACCAGGTGGTTGCGGTAGGCACGGTAATGCTGCTTGCAAGACTGCTGGAGATCATAATAAATACATTTACAACAAGTGTGAAAATGATTGAGGTTATCGGGCTTTCGGTAAGGGAAGAAATAAACATACCAACTGCAATAAGCGCTGCGCCGAAAAGCAATGCGCCAACGAGTGCATAGATGTAATAGAAAAGATTAACCGATACATAAGCCGAAACGATTATCTGATAAATGATTGTGGGTGCAAAGCCTACTGCGTAAAGCGCAAGTGCTGCAAAAAATTTGCCCAGAACTATGTTAATAAGCTTAACAGGAGCGGTAAACAGCACCTGGTCGGTTTTTGTACGGCGTTCATCACTGAACAAGCGCATTGTTATTGCGGGTATAACAATAAGCAAAATTTGTGAAATGCCGATTACAACATATTCAACATACGGCGCACCTATACTGTAATAACCGGAGAACAAATAACCTAAAAGAAAATAAAATACCGCAAGAATTACAAAACCCAATGGGTTTGTGAAATATGATTTGAATTCGCGTTTAAATACTGCCAGCATTACTGTTCACCCTCCTCTATAACAATTTCTTCGGGCATCTCTATTATAATACCTGTTTCTTCTTCCAAAACAGATTCTTCCGCAGTTGTGTAAAGACCAAGCATTTTACGCGCTTCGTCATTATTGGGAGCCTGCGTTAATTTTAAGAATATCTGCTCAAGCGTAAGTCTGCTGCTGGTAAGAGACAGCAACTGCTTTTTGCGTTCGGCAACTCTGCTTGAGATACCTGCTCTGACATCGGCGCCCTCCTCGGGTATGATTTCAAAATCGTAAGCACCTGTTTCTTTTTTGCCGAGAGCGGTAACCGTCTTAACACCCTTAACGGTCTGAAGAGCCGCCAACATATCGCGCTCGTCACAGATAACGCGGGCAACCAGAGAATGCTCGGTAGAAAGCTTTTCTGAAAGGTTGTCTTGTAGGTCATCGGCGATTATTTCGCCGTAGTTTATGATTATAATACGGTCGCAGACTGCCTGAATTTCAGAAAGTATATGGGAAGATAAAATAATGGTGTGGTTTTTACCCAGTCTTGTTATAAGATTGCGGATTTCAATAATCTGCTGCGGGTCAAGACCAACCGTAGGCTCGTCAAGAATAAGTACATCAGGGTTGCCTATAAGCGCCTGCGCAAAGCCAACACGCTGGCGATAACCTTTTGAAAGGTTCTTGATAAGTCTGTTTTGAACGTGGTCAATGCGTACAAGACGCATAATTTCATCAATATGAGGTTTCTTGGGGAACTTAACCTTTTTAAGATCATACACAAAGTTAAGATATTCGCGAACCTTCATATCGGTATAAAGTGGCGGAAGCTCGGGCAGATAGCCTATACGACGCTTTGCTTCCTCCGGATTTTCGGCAATGTCAAAACCATCAATAGTGACTTTACCCTGAGTCAGTGAAAGGTAGCCGGTAAGGATGTTCATTATTGTAGATTTACCCGCGCCGTTAGGACCGAGGAAGCCTACGATTTCACCCTTCTTGATTGAAAAGCTTACGTTTTCAACCGCGAGGTATGTACCGTACCTTTTACTAAGGCCTGTAACTTCAATCATTTTTACTTCTCCTTTATAAGAAAGTTTTTCAATTTATCTTATCAAACAAATTTATACAATTTGTAAATAAAATGTTAAATTGGCTGTATAAATATATATAATAATATACAACTTATGTATTATACAATATAAAACGCCATTATTCAAGAGTGAATTTGTGCACTCGGTGGTTGTTAGGATAATTGGAAAATTCACAAATATCGGTTGCATACTTTGAAAAAATATGATATCATATTAAGGTATTAAGCATTTTTTTGAAAAGGAGATATAAACTATGAAATCATTAACAAGACGTTACTTAAGTTTAGTATTGGCGTTTGTAATGTGCATAGGTATGATGTTTGGTTTAAACATTACTACGTATGCCGCTAATGTTGATTATGTATATGTCGGAAACTACATAAAAAATTGGGGTATTCGCGAAGAAGTGGCAACCTTTTTGTCTCAAAATGCGATTGCCTTTTACGAGGATAACGATACTTCGTATGCTGAGCTTACCAAGCTTTTAGGAAGCAGTGACGAAAGCAGCGTGCCTTCAAGTCCACTGTATAAAGAACTGCAGGATTTGATGGAATCAAATCATTCGTATATAATTTCTTATAACGATACAAGAGATAAGTTTCAGTACACCGACTGTCAGAACAGCGGTAAGACAAGCAGTGCAATATCATCGTTCTATTCGGGTAAAGAAATAGGACCTGCTTGGGATAGCGGAAGCACCTGGAACCGCGAGCATGTTTGGCCAAACAGCAAAGGTGATGCAGCAGGCAACGGCGAAAATGATATAATGATGTTAAGACCCTCTTCATCAAGCGAGAACTCAAGTCGCGGTAATAAAGCTTATGGTACTGCAACCACCACCGTTTACTTTAATCCAAACAATTATGCTGACGGTCAGTATGATCTGCGCGGCGACGTCGCCCGTATTATTCTTTATCAGTATGTGCGCTGGGAATGTACCAACACGGGTTCAAAGTATAATCCTGACGGTATTTTTGGCACAAATGGTGTCATAGAAAGTAAAGAACTTTTGCTTGAATGGATAGAGGAAGACCCTGTTGACACCTGGGAACTTGGACGTAATGACTCGGTTGAATCTATTACGGGAACACGTAACGTATTTGTTGACTATCCCGAGCTGGCATTTGATTTGTTTGATGAACAAATTCCCGAAAATATGGTAACACCTTCGGGTTATTATTCAGGTGGAAATAACGACGACAACAATGGTAGCGGCAGTACTGACGATGATACAATTGTTACACCTGACGAATCGGAATTTGTTATGGTTGATATGCCTGTAGCAAACACCGCGTATAAGTTTGGTTTAGTACAGGGTAATCTTGACAAAACGGTATATATAAACGGAACGATGGTAAAAACATATTACTTTGGAACTACCGAAGATGCAGCCGAATCGCTTGATGTGTATCTCGAGCAAACGGACGGGGGATATTATCTTTCTACCACAATTGACGGCGTTAAAAAGTACATCAATATTGTCCCGAGCGGCACATATATGAATGCAAAATATGAAGATGCAGCATCTTCTGTTTACAGTCTGGATTTTGATGAAAAGAAAGTTGTCACAACCGTTAACGATAAGGAGTATGCACTCGGCACTTATGACGACTATGACACAGTAAGCCCGAGTGCCACCACACATACCGATAATTTCTGGTGTTGGTTTTATGCTGAAAATATTAAAGGTAATCCCGACGGTGATATTCAAACACCTGACAGTTGGGAGGTAAGTGTTTCTAAAACAGGTGTGTATTTTTTGAAACCAAGTTCAAACTATACCGGAAACTTTAGCATTAGTGATATTATCGTTCGCGATAGCGACGAAAATGCAGTAGCATACAATCAAAATATAGGCGGTTTTCCATTGGTAGCGGGTTGTGAATATACTGTAAGCTTCAAAAACGATCCGAGCCAGAATATAATCGGCACAATTGTTTGGCTTAAAACAAAGGTTGCAGAAACCGTCTTTGCAGATGTATCATCAAGCCAGTGGTACAGTGATGCAATAACCTATTCTGTAGGACGTGGTCTTATAAGCGGAT
>CAYLXT010000047.1:0-11102 GCA_964387615.1 uncultured Ruminococcus sp. | reverse complement strand
TCCAAATGGGAGCGAATTGTTTGGCCGTTCTTGGGGCAAAAAGAACTAAATAAATTCCTGTGTCGGCATTTTTGCCTTCACAGGGATTTAACATTATGACACAAACTGCTTGTTGCGTGAAAATCAATTGTTTTTTATGTTGCGTAATAAACATCACACAGAAGAGGTAATAAGTAAAAATCCCCCAGACTTTCGTCTAAGGGATTTTTGGTGACCCGTACGAGATTCGCTCGACGGCAATGCCGCCGACACGCACCCGCGCTTTCTAAATGTCCACTGGACATTTAGAATCGGCTAATGCCGACCGCGCTTTTCGAATCTCGTGCTTAGATAAAAGAAAAAACACAAATACCCAAAAGGATATTTGTGTTTTTTGGTGACCCGTACGAGATTCGAACTCGTGTTACCGCCGTGAAAGGGCGGTGTCTTAGGCCTCTTGACCAACGGGCCGTATTGGTGGCTGTAATTGGATTCGAACCAATGACACCACGGGTATGAACCGTGTGCTCTAGCCAACTGAGCTATACAGCCAAGTGTATCGGTTTTTTACCGTGCCAAAACATTATATATTCTATAAGACGATTTGTCAAGCAAAATTTTTTAAAAAACCAAAAAAATACGGACAAATTTATTTTGCCCGTAAATGCATTAGATATCGGTGGAGTTTGCTATGATGTTGCAGTAGATCATATTATATCCAAACGCTGATGCCTCGTTCTTAACAAAAAGCGATACAGCCTTTTGAGTTTTGCCTGCGGTGTCGTGGTTATCTACCGTTACATCACTGATGACTGTATAACTGCCATCCTCGTTTTGCTCTACAGATACAATCGTGTGATTATAACTTGTAAATCCTCGTGGAATTATATAAACAAAACCGTCAAGCTGAGGATACTCAGCGTTAAGAGCAGACATATCGGTAATTTCAATACCGTACATATCCTTTACAAAGCCCTTAACAAATGTATCCTTGATATAGTCCTCATTTTCACCGTCGCGTAAATCAAGCAACGCCAGTGTAGCGTTATTTACGATTGTGTCGGCATCTTCAAAATCTGAATTGTAAACAAAGTTGTGGTTAAGCATGTTAAGAAAACGTGCCTCATTTGCATTTACCTTAATCTCAGCGTCAGTAGCTGCGCTGACCTGTGTGCCCTCGGTAACTATTGGAGCGATAAGCGATGAGCATGCTGCAAGCATAACAAGACATAATACTAAACTTAAAACTTTTTTCATTGCTAACGGCTCCTTTCGTTTTCTTGACTTTATATATTATACATACAAAGCATCAAAAAATTAAGCAACAATTTGGTTACAAATGTTTTCAATTTTGTAACCTTTGAGGGCGTAAAGGTTACAAAAAGTTACAATTTGTGACTTTTAGACAAAAAATATCAAATCTTTTAAAAAAATTAGTTGTAATTGCTATACGATTGTGTTATAATTATTCGGTAATTAAAACTTTCACTTGAAAGTTTGTAGGGAGGATACACTTATGAAAAACTATTCAGCTGACCAAATTAAAAACATTGCCTTTTTAGGCCACGGAAATTCAGGTAAATCTACACTTGCAAGTTCTGTGCTTTATTATTCAAAGGCAATAGAGAGAATAGGTAATACTTCAGAGGGTACCTCGGTTTTTGATTTTGATGCAGAAGAAAAGAAACGCGGCTGCTCGGTTTCTACCTCTGTTTATGCATTAGAAAAAGACGGCGTTAAGTTAAACCTTATTGACGCGCCCGGACTTTTTGATTTTGCAGGCGGAGTTAGCGAAGCGCTCGCCGCAGCCGATAGCGTTATTGTTACAATTTCGGGTAAATCAGGTCTTACCGTAGGTGCCAAACAGGCGTATGAAAAAGCTAAAGCTGCAGGTAAAGCAGTAGGCTTCTTTATCGGTAAGCTAAACTCTACCCACGCTCATTTTTATCGCGTAATTTCGGCCCTTGTTGCAAATTACGGCGCGGTTGTTTGCCCTGTTGTAGTACCCTACATAGAAGACGATACGGTAAAATGCTACGTTGACCTGGTTGCTAATAAGGCCTATACCGCTGATGGTATTGCACTTAATGAGTGTGATATGCCTGACAGTGATGAAGTAAACAGCATGCGTGAAATGCTTACAGAAGCGGTAGCGTCTACCGATGAGGCACTAATGGAAAAATACTTTGAGGGTGAAGAGCTTACCGCCGACGAAATAACAGCCGGTCTTAAAACAGGTATTGCCAGTGGCGACATTTGCCCTGTATATTGCGGTGTTCAGCTTACGGGTGACGCTATCGGTTTGTTTGCTGATAGCATTGCCGAAGTTTTGCCATCTGCAGCTGACAGCACATATATATTATCAAGTGGTGTAAAAGTAACATATGATGCTGCCAAAGAAAATGCTCTTTGTATATTTAAAACTATCGCTGACCCGTTTGTTGGTAAGCTTTCATACTTTAAGGTTATTTCGGGAAAAATTACAGGCGATATGAAGCTTAAGAACAATCGTACAGGTGAGGAAGAGCGTCTTTCTAAGGTTATGTGGCTTAAGGGCGGCAAGCAAGAAGACGCAACCGAAATTGTTGCAGGTGATATCGGCTCGGTATCAAAGCTTGGCGCTACCGTTACAGGTGATACCTTATCGGCATCGGGTACTGTGGCTGTTGCGGCTATAGACTTCCCGCTACCGAATCTTAAAACTGCTATTTATCCCGCAAAGAAGGGCGATGAAGAAAAGATAAGCTCGGGTCTTAACAGAATTATGGAAGAAGACCCCACCCTAAAGGTGCAAAACGACACTGAAACACGCGAGCTTGTTATGAGTACACTTGGCGAGCAGCATACTGATATAGTAGTATCGAAGTTAAAGGCAAAATTTGGCTGTGACGTAGTGCTTTCAAAACCGAAGATTGCTTACCGCGAAACAATTCAAAAGGCCGTTAAGGCTCAGGGCCGACACAAGAAGCAGTCGGGCGGTCACGGTCAGTTTGGCGATGTGTGGATTGAATTTGAGCCTTGTGACAGTTCTGAACTCGTATTTGAAGAAAAAGTATTCGGCGGTGCCGTGCCTAAAAACTTCTTCCCCGCAGTTGAAAAGGGTCTTCGCGATTCTACACAAAAGGGCGTTTTAGCAGGCTATCCGATGGTTGGTATTAAGGCTACACTTGTTGATGGCTCATACCATCCTGTTGACTCTTCTGAAATGGCATTTAAGATGGCGGCGTCCATCGCTTTCAAAGAGGGCATTTCAAACGCAAGCCCCGTATTGCTTGAGCCTATCAGCACGCTTAAGGTTTTAGTTCCTGACGATATGCTTGGAGATGTTATCGGCGATATTAATAAACGTCGCGGCAGAATTATAGGTATGACTCCTGCCCTAAATAAGATGCAAGAGATTATCGGCGAGGTTCCGACTGCCGAGATGTCGGATTTCTCTACCGCTATGCGCTCTCTTACACAGGGCACCGCTACATTTACACTTGAATTTGCAAGATACGAAACAGTGCCTGCAAACATAGCTCAAAAGGTTATTGAAGAAGCAAATAAAGAATAAAGATTTAAAAGGCGGAAAAATTTCCCGCCTTTTTCTTGCAAATTTTATATTTTGTGTTAAACTGTATTTGGTGATGAAGTATGAAGAAGATTAAAAATTTTACTGCGTATCTTTTTGTAATTTTAGCGGCGATAATACTTGCGTTTACCTACCAGCTGTTTATTGTTAAAAATAACTTTGCTCCCGCGGGTATTAACGGTATTGCGACAATGATTCAGTATAAAACCGGATTTAGTATAGGTTATATGTCGCTGATTATAAATGTTCCGCTTTGTATTCTTGCATACTTTTTCATAAATCGTGATTTTGCGAAAAAATCCTTGCTGTTTTGTTTGGTTTACTCGTTTGTATATCTGGGACTCCAGCAGATAGGCTTTACCGATTTTCAGTATGACGCGGGCGGCCACGATACTATTTATCCTGTTATAATAAGCGGCACCTTAGGCGGCTTGGTTTACGGTATGTGTGCGCGCCACAACGCATCAACGGGCGGCACCGATATTGTATCAAAATACATAAGCATCAAAAAGCCGTATCTTAATTTCTTTTGGATAACTCTTACCCTTAACGCAATTGTGGCGGTAGTTTCCTTCTTCGTATACGCAAATCCCGATACGTCAGGCGGTATAAGCTATGACTATAAGCCGGTTTGTCTTTGCATAATCTATTGCTTTATTTCAACATTTTTGGGTAATGTTATAATTCAGGGATCAAAGCAGGCGTATAAATTTACCGTTATCACCACCCATGCCGATGAAATAAGTGAAGAGGTTTTGCATACCCTGCACCACGGCGCCACTAAGATTTCTGCTGTTGGTGCGTATGAGCAACAAGAAAAAGATGTGCTTATATGTGTGGTTAATAAGCATCAGGTAGTGGATTTTCAGGATATACTTAAAAAATACGATAACACATTTTCTTTTGTAGAAAGTGTCGGCAATACCTTTGGCAACTTTGCAAAGGTAAAATAACATACGATAAAATTTAAAGGAACAAGCCTTATATGACGAGGCTTGTTCCATTTTTATATTCGTACTATTGACGGCAGTATACCGTTTTCGCGAATATCTATTACGGCATAGCTGTTGCCACCGTCACGTGAGCGAGCGCAAGAACCCGGATTCACAATGTACAAGCCGTCTTCATATTTTATATTGGGTATATGAGTGTGTCCGTATAGCGCAATCTTACAATCCGATTGCCGTGCGGCATTGCTAAGCGCACCTGTGCCGCCTTTTACGCCGAGCGTATGCCCGTGGGTGATAAAAATTTTAACGCCGCCAAGCTCTGCCACCGTGCTGTAAGGATAATCTGACGAAAATCGGTCACAGTTTCCACTTACAATATAAAACTTTTTGTCGGTGTATTCATAGGTAAAATCTTCTATGTCAGTTGTCACGTCACCCAAAAAGATTATAGCATCGGCCGTATGCTCGCGACGGATTATTCTGTCGACAATACTTCCATGACCGTGTGAATCAGATATAACCACTATTCGCATAAAAGCACCTGCTTTCAACATACATTTACATATATAATACTTTATTTTTGGGGGAAAAGCAAATGAATAATGATTTTGATAAAATTGATAAAAATACTATCGATGCCGCGCGCCGAGGTGACACAGATGCGGTAATGTCGGGACTTAGTGACGCCGACCGTCAAAAAGTAAAAGAGGTTTTAGCAGATAAAGATAAACTAAAACAAATCCTGAATAGTGACGCGGCGCAGAAGCTTATGAAAATTTTAGGCGGAAAAGAAAATGGATGATATAAGCGAAAAATTAGCCGAAATACTAAACGATCCCGACAGCCTTAATCGCGTGCGCGAAATGGCGGAAAATATTTTGGGAAATGATAATCACAAAAAAGAGAATTCTGCGCCTCCGACTTCCGATTTTAGCTCGCTTTTCGGCGGGGCAGATATTGACCCCGCTCAGATCGGGAAAATTATGTCAGTTATGTCGCGGCTTAAAAACGGCGGTGATGACAGCCGTTCTAACTTGCTTTTGGCGTTAAAGCCGCATCTTAGCGCGCCTCGTCGCGAAAAGGTGGATACAGCAATAAAATTACTTAAAATAATTGATCTGTTGCCGCTCCTTAAGGATAGCGGTCTGTTTGAGTTTTAGTCTGACTAAGGGGTGCATAATTATTGAATGATATGCATAACTTTTCTAAAGCTAAAGAAAGCGCAATAAACGAGATGCGTAAAATGAATAAAAAAGCCATACATTCAGAGCGTTCATCAACAAGAAGCAATATGCCAAATCAAAACAAAACGATAAAAAATGCTTACGGTAGTTTTGGAACAACGATATCGGATGATGATATACTCATTATAGGTTTGCTTCTTGTTTTGTCAGAGGATTGTCGTGACACGTGGCTTTTTTTGGCGCTTGTATATATTTTGATGGGATAAGTGGCAAGGAATAAAAAAGTCAAGTTACAAAAAGGTTACAATTTTAATGGAAAATCTTGCATTTTTTAGTATTATGTAAACCAAAACAACCTAAAAAGTTTTTCACATTATCCACCGAGAAATTCACCGTTTTAAAGACAAAAACGCGGTTTGAAGCCAAAATTCGACAGTTTTTCGGTGGAAAACTCGGTTTAAAAGTGGGATAAAACAATATGCAAACATAAAGTGAATAAAATATTTATGTAAAACAAAACCGAAAAATTTTTCTTAAAATTTTACAAATTTCAACATATTTTTAATCCGCACTTGATTGCCGTAAAATATGGTGTTATAATATATACAAATAACAAGGTGGGAGGTTTATATATGTATCCTTTACTACTTAAGGCTTCTTTAAAGGATTATCTTTGGGGCGGCAGACGTCTTATAGACGAATTCGGCTTTGAAAGCGACGGCGAAAAGGCGGCAGAGGCTTGGATGCTCTCTTGTCACAAGGATGGCAACAGTATGGTTCGTAACGGCGAGCTTGCAGGACTAAGCTTGCAACAGGCGGTTGAAAGCTGGGGCGAAAAGGCTCTTGGACAAAGGGCGGCAGGGTTTACATATTTTCCCATTCTTATAAAGCTTATTGATGCAAAGGACAGGCTTTCGGTTCAGGTGCATCCAAATGACGAATACGCGCTTTCTCACGAGGGTGAATACGGCAAAACTGAGATGTGGTATGTTGTAGATTGCGATGAGGATGCAAAGCTTATATACGGCTTTAATCAGGATATTTCACAGGGTGAATTTTTAGAAAGAATAAATAATAACAATCTTTCGCCTGTTTGTAACTATGTTCCTGTTAAAAAGGGCGATGTATTCTTTATAGAAGCCGGTACTATGCATGCGATAGGTAAGGGTATCCTTATTGCCGAGGTTCAGCAGAATTCAAACACAACCTACCGTGTGTCAGACTATGGCAGACTTGGTGCTGACGGCAAGCCGCGACAGCTTCATATAAAGCAGGCGGTTGAGGTAACCAAAACCGAGCGTCCCACAAAGCCTTACGGTGCGGTGGGCGATATTACGCTTTATCCTTTTGGCACTGTAAGAGAATTGGCAAAATGTGAATATTTTACGACCGAGCTTATAAATCTTGACGGCAATGTCGGCATTTATGATAATGATAGCTTTATTTCATTACTCGTTTTGGACGGCGAGGTTTCGCTTTCGTACACAGGCGGTATGATGAAGCTTAAAAAAGGCGACAGCGTATTTGTTCCCGCCTCATTGAAGATAAGACTTTGCGGTGCAGCAGAAATACTTTATTCGCACCTTTAATATTAAAAAAACAAAATTTATATTTTCCGCAGAACCGATTTGGTTCTGCGGATTTTTTATTTTACACACAATTAACCTAAAATATCTTTCAGAATTAACATATACTAATTTAAAATGCAGGTGTACTCGTAAAGAGCAAAAAACAAAAAGGAGAAAAGAAAAATGAAAAAATTATTCAGTGTTTTAATGTGTGTATGTATGTTAGTGACAGTTCTTACAGGCTGCGGACAAAGCAAAACCACAGGCGGTACGGTTGCAACCGACGGCTCGACTTCGATGGAAAAAGTAATCGAATATTTAAAGGAAGCCTATATGGAAGAAAACACCGATGTAAAGGTTACCTACAATCCCACGGGCTCAAGTGCGGGTATTCAGGCGGTAGAGTCGGGCAGCTGCGACATTGGTCTTTCAAGCCGAGATCTTAAAGATACCGAGAAGGAAAAACTTGAAGGCACAGTAATAGCAATCGACGGCATTGCAGTTATAGTAAACCCCGAAAATCCCGTTGCCGACCTTACAATTGAACAAATTGCAAAGCTTTACACGGGCGAAATCACCAACTGGAGCGAAGTGGGCGGCGCAGACGCACCCGTAGTTCTTATTGGTCGTGAGGCTGCAAGCGGTACACGCGACGGTTTTGAATCAATCACCGACACTGAGGATATGTGTAAATATTCACAAGAACTCACCTCGACAGGCGATGTTGTAACAGCGGTAGCTTCAAACCCAAATGCTATAGGTTACGCCTCGGTTGCTTCGGTAAAGGATACCGTTAAAGCGGTAGATGTTGAGGGTGTTACTCCTACTACCGAAACAATACAGAACGGCAGTTACAAAATTCAGCGCAACTTTGTGTTCGTGACCCAAAAAGGCAAAGAGCTTACAGGCGCGGTAAAAGACTTTTTTGAATTTGTAACATCGGGCGATGCCGACAGTCTTATTGAACAGGCAGGCGCGGTACCCGTAGCGCGATAATAAACACACACAAATGCCGAAACGTCCAAAGGGCGCTTCGGCATATACCCGTGTACGAGGAAAAGGTATGAAAAAAATAAAAAAAGCAGCAAGCCTTTTTGAAAAGGTAATGAATATAATATTTACGGTCTGCGGCTTTTTGGCGGTAGCCTTTGTGATAGTTATCACAGGCTTTTTGGTGGTAAAGGGGGCGCCTGCCATAAGCAAAATCGGATTAGTGGATTTTCTTCTTGGCACCAGATGGGAATCAACTGCGTCAGAACCTTTTTACGGTATATTGCCGTTTATATTAACATCGGTTTACGGAACGGTCGGAGCCGTTATTGTAGGCGTGCCGTTAGGCCTTTTGTGCGCAATATTTGTAGCCCGAATGGCGCATCCCAAAATAGCGCGTGCCGTAAGCACGGCGGTCGATCTGCTTTCGGGCATTCCGTCGGTGGTTTACGGTCTTGTGGGTATGATTATAATAGTACCGTTTGTACGCGAAGCTTTTAATCTGCCCGACGGCGCTAATCTGTTTTCGGCAATAATAGTACTTACCGTTATGATATTGCCTTCTGTAGTATCAATTTCGGAAACAGCCATTAAAGCAGTGCCTCGCGAGTATGAGGAAGCCTCGTTAGCGCTTGGCGCTACAAAAACCGAGACGGTTTTTAAGGTAACGGTTCCTGCGGCTAAAAGCGGAATACTAACTGCGGTAGTGCTCGGTATTGGCAGAAGCATAGGAGAGGCAATGGCGGTTATGATGGTTGCGGGTAATGTAGCAAATATGCCGTCATTATTTAAAAGTGTACGCTTTCTTACAACGGCTATTGCAAGCGAAATGTCATATTCATCGGGGCTTCAACGCGAGGCGCTTTTTTCGATAGCGCTTGTACTGTTTGTATTTATACTGATCATAAACCTAATTTTAAATCTGGTAGTTAAAAAGGAAAAGGATTAAATTATGCGCGAAAAAATATCTGATAAACGAAAAATAAAGTGCGCGTTGCTCAATATTCTGATGTATCTTTCGGCGGGCATAATATGCTTTGTGCTTATAGGTGTTATAGGCTACATTATGTACCGTGGACTGCCGCATATAACGCTCAGCTTTTTAACAAGCAAGCCAAGTCTTTTGCGTGGCGTTACAGGAATCCTACCCAACATTTTAAATACTGTTTATCTTATTTTGATGACACTTATAATTGTTTTGCCCGTAGGTGTGGGCGCCGCAATTTACTTGAATGAATATGCAACAAACAAAAAAGTCGTAAGAATAATAGAACTTGCTACCGAAACGCTTTCGGGCATACCGTCTATTATATACGGTCTTGTGGGTATGCTTATTTTTGTGCAATTCTGTTCACTTGGTACAAGTCTGCTTGCAGGTTCGCTGACATTGGTTATTATGACACTGCCTACCATTATAAGAACAACGCAGGAAAGCTTAAAGACCGTGCCCGTCGGTTACCGCGAGGGCTCGCTCGCCTTGGGCGCAGGCAAATGGTATATGATACGCACGGTGGTTTTGCCCTCGACAATAGACGGTATTGTAACAGGATGTATTTTATCGGTCGGTAAAATAGTAGGCGAGAGCGCGGCGTTGCTTTATACCGCAGGTATGGCAAACGAAATACTCGGTATAAGTGAAGCGATAATGCCGGGTAATGCAGGCTCATCGCTGACAGTTGCGCTTTATGTGTATGCAAAAGAACGAGGCGAATTTGAAACAGCGTTTGCAATAGCGGCAATATTACTTGTTCTTACATTTGTTATAAATATGTCAGCTAAATTGACTGCAAGGATATTAAAGAAAAGAGGTAACGTATAATGGGCATAATAACAGCGCAAAACCTTAATTTATGGTATGGAACAAACCACGCACTAAAGGATATAAACATCATACTTCCCGAAAAGCAAATAACCGCGCTTATAGGACCTTCGGGTTGCGGCAAATCAACCTTTTTAAAAACCCTTAACCGAATGAACGATTTGGTAGAGGGTTGTAAAATAGAGGGTGATATCCGTCTTGATGATGTTAATATTTATAAAGATATGGATGTAAATATATTACGCAAAAAGGTGGGGATGGTGTTTCAAAAACCAAATCCGTTCCCTATGAGCATTTATGATAACATAGCTTACGGACCGCGTATTCACGGTGTAAAGTCTAAAGTGAAATTAGATGAAATTGTTGAGCGATCACTGCGGCAGGCGGCAATCTGGGATGAGTGTAAGGACCGTCTTAAAAAAAGCGCGATAGGTATGAGCGGCGGCCAGCAGCAACGACTTTGTATTGCGAGGGCTTTGGCGGTCGAACCCGAAATTTTGCTTATGGACGAGCCTACAAGCGCGCTTGACCCGATTTCTACCTCAAAAATAGAGGACTTGGCAATAGAACTTAAAGAGAAGTATACCATTATAATGGTAACCCACAATATGCAGCAGGCGGCGCGAATTGCCGATAAAACAGCATTTTTCTTGCTGGGCGAAATTGTAGAGTTTGATAACACCGGTAAAATGTTCTCGGCGCCTACAGACAAGAGAACAGAAGATTATATTACAGGAAGGTTTGGATAGGATGGCGGGAGTCGAGCCCGTCACGCCTGACAAATAATAATTTTACGATTTTACTTGTCTCATCGCTTATAATACGGCAAGTATTATCTCGCTCTTCGACTTCGTCCTCTCAAAAAATTATTTATTTGGCAGGTCGAAGAGCTTCTCCGCCGCCTTTTCACAAAAGGCGAAGTGTGAGATTTACAGCAAGGTATGCACCTTGTAAAAATAAACACAAGAAAGGTGGGAAAAGGCGGCGAGCGAAACCGTAATGTGTTCGGCTCCCGCCATCCTATGAGAAATCGTTTTG
>CAYLXT010000046.1:0-11749 GCA_964387615.1 uncultured Ruminococcus sp. | reverse complement strand
AAATATTTATCCACCGTGACCATATCGCGAATACCGCCGCCGATTTCAACAAACAAATTTGTTTCACGAGCCACCTGTGATACTATGTCAATATTTGGCGTTGTTCCGTCTTTGGCACCCTCTAAATCAACCATATGAATATGAGTAGCACCCGCATTTTCAAAATCACGCGCGATTTCAATTGGGTTTTCACTGTAAACGGTCATATTCTGATAGTCGCCTTTATAAAGACGTACTGCCTTTTTATCAAATAAATCTATTGCGGGAAAAATTATCATAAAAAGATTACTCCATTTCACAAAAAGCACGCAGGATATTAAGTCCTACCTCGCCGCTTTTTTCGGGATGAAACTGGCACCCCATAATATTGCCTTTTTGAACGGCGGCAGTCAGTTCCTTACCATATTCAGCCGTTGCAATCACGCTATCATCACAATCGGTTGCATAGTATGAATGTACAAAATACACACAATCTTCGGGCTTTATATATTTAAACAAATTACTCTCACGCGTAAAATGCAGCGCATTCCAACCAATGTGTGGTATTTTTAAATCGGCGGGGATACTGTCTTTCATAGGAACGATACTTCCTTTTAAAAGTCCAAGACCTTCGTGGCAGCCATATTCAAAGCTTTTTTCAAAAAGCATCTGCATACCAAGGCAGATGCCCATAAGCTTTTTGCCGTTTTTTGCTTCTTCAACAATCACCTCGTCAAGACCACTGTCGCGAAGTTTGCGTGCGGCATCCTCGAATGCGCCAACACCGGGTAGTATTATGCGGTCGGCCGATTTTATAACCTCGGCATCTGAGGTAACAACAATATCTGCGCCTATCTTTTTAAAAGAAGATATGAGCGAAAAAAGATTGCCTACACCGTAATCAACTATTGCTATCATGCTATAACACCTTTCGTTGAAGGAATATCATCAGAAAAGGCTTTATCAATTGCTACAGCAGTACGGAGTGTACGGGCAACGGACTTGAAACAACCCTCAATTATATGATGAGAATTCTCACCCGCAAATTTTACCATATGGGTAGTAATTCCCGAATTATAAGCAAATGCAGCCCAGAACTCGTGGTTTAACTCGGTGTCAAAATCGCCTACCTTTTCGGTGGGCATTTCTACTTCATAGTAGCAACCGCCTCTGCCCGAAATATCAACCGCTGTAAGAATTAATGACTCGTCCATTGGAAGTGTGGTATCGCCATAGCGGTTAATACCCTTTTTATCACCGAGTGCTTCCTTGAATGCCTGTCCCAATGCTATTCCTATGTCTTCGGTAGTGTGGTGGTAATCAACCTCAATATCGCCTACACATTTAACGGTCAAGTCAAATCTACCGTGACGGGCAAAAAGGGTCAGCATATGGTCTAAAAACGGACAACTCGTATCACAGCTTGACTCGCCCTTACCGTCAAGGTTGAGGGTAAGCTTTATATCGGTTTCGGCTGTTTTTCTTATAATTTCTGCTTTTCTCATTTATTAATTCTCCTCTAAAACAAGAGTGATAGTTTCAATCAATTTTTGCATTTGTTCCATAGTACCTATGGTAATACGGTTATATGGGCAAATGATTTCTTTGGTAAAATGGCGAACAAGAATACCGCGCTTTTTAAGTTCAAGATATAATTTCTCGCCATCAATTTTATCGCTCTTTGCAAAAACAAAGTTTGCCTTTGACGGCAAAACCTCAAAGCCCAGCTTTTTAAGTTCACAAACAGTCCACTCGCGGTTAGCAATAATTGTTTTGCAATTATTCATATAATACTCATTATCAATAAGCGCCGCCGCACCTGCCGCATCGGTCATACGGTTAACGTTATATGGGTTAGTAGAATATCTTATGGTGTTAAGGTCGGCAATAAGTTTTGCGTTACCTATACCAAAGCCCAAACGCGCACCAGCCATGGAACGTGATTTTGAAAAGGTTTGAGTTACAAGCAAATTATCATATTTGTTAATGAGTGATACTGCACTCTCGGCACCAAAATCAACATAAGCCTCGTCAATAATTACAACATTATTTGGATTAGATGCTACTATTTTTTCAATGTCGCTAAGGGAAAGTGCAATGCCTGTTGGCGCATTTGGATTTGCAATGACCACCGTTTTATTTGCGCCAATATAATCATTTATATCAATAGTAAAATCATCTTTTAACGGTTTTTCTTCATACGGGATGCGATTTAGTTCAGCAAAAACCGGATAAAAGCCGTAGGTTATATCGGGAAAAATCAAAGGGCTTTTTTCATCAGCAAATGCCATAAAAGCAAAGTTTAAAACCTCGTCAGAACCATTGGTTACAATAACCTGATTTAAGTCCACGCCATAAACACGCGCAAGCTCGCGACGCACGTTTACGCATTCGGGGTCGGAATAAAGTTGTAATTTCCGACTTTCTACAAGCACTGCATCATTTACCGCTTTTGAAGGTGGAAACGGAGACTCGTTTGTATTAAGCTTAATATACTGCATATCTTTAGGCTGTTCGCCCGGGGTGTATGGTGTAAGTTGCGACAATCTGTCGGTAAAAAATCTGCTCATTATTTATCCTCAAATCTGATAGTTGCACTTCTTGCGTGTGCAGAAAGTCCTTCTTTTTCTGCAAAATAGGCAACCTTATCTGCTACCTTTTCTAAGGCATCGGCAGTAAAATATGTAAACTGTGATTTTTTTACAAAGTCATCAACCGATAGCGGTGACGAAAATCTCGCTGTGCCGCTTGTAGGCAGTGTGTGGTTTGGGCCTGCAAAATAATCACCCAATGCTTCGGGGCAATATTTACCCATAAAGATAGAACCTGCGTGTTTAACCTTGTCAAGATAATCAAACGGATTATCTACGCAAAGCTCCAAGTGCTCGGGTGCAATCTCGTTTGCGATATCAATTGCGAGCATTAAATTATTTTCGGCAACAATTATCTTGCCGTTGTTATCTATAGATGCGCGTGCAATCTCGGCACGAGGAAGCTCGGGTATTTGTATTTCAAGTTGCTCGCTTACCTTTTCGGCAAATTCACGACTGTCGCAAACAAGCACTGCGCTTGCCATTTTGTCGTGCTCTGCCTGACTTAAAAGGTCGGCTGCTACAAAGCGCGGATTTGCGGTGAAATCGGCTACAACCAATATTTCGCTGGGTCCTGCAATCATATCAATAGATACTTTACCAAAAACCTGCTTCTTTGCTTCTGCCACAAAAGCATTTCCTGGGCCTACAATTTTATCAACCTTTGGAATACTTTCGGTTCCGTACGCTAAAGCGGCTACTGCCTGTGCGCCTCCCACTTTAAATATACGGTCAACACCTGCAATTTTAGCGGCAGCTAAAATTACCGGATTAACTTTACCCTCGGCATTTGGAGGGGTCACCATAACAATCTCTTTACAGCCTGCAATTTTAGCAGGGATACTGTCCATAAGCACGGTTGAAGGGTAAGCCGCAGTGCCACCCGGCACGTAAAGACCTACCTTTTCAATAGGGGTTACCTTTTGGCCGGTTACCACGCCGTCTTGTTCATTTATAATAAAGCTGTTTTTAACCTGCTTTGAGTGAAAAGCGCGGATATTTACTGCCGCCTCTTCAATAATTGATACAAACTTTTCATCAACTAATGAAAAAGCCTCATCAATTTCATCAGCGGTTACTTCAAGCGATTTTAAATCTGCCTTATCAAATTTTAAAGCATATTCGTAAATCGCCTCATCGCCGCGGTTTATTACGTTGGCAATAATGTCACTAACAATACCCTCAACATTGGTTGCTATATTGTCACGGGCAAAGATTTCCTCGTTTGATACTTCGCCGTAGTTATAAATTTTAATCATTACAATTCACCTGATTTTTAATAGACTCTACTATTTTTTCTATATCTGTACCTTTAAACTTAAAACTTGATTTATTTGAAATAAGTCGCGCGCTTATGGGTACTATAGTGTTTTTTACCTCAAGATTATTTTCTTTAAGTGTTGTTCCCGTTTCTACAATATCAACAATGACATCCGAAAGCTTCAGAATCGGGGCTATTTCTATTGATCCGTTAAGCTTTATAATATCAATCTCACGACCGAGAGATGCGTAATAGTTTGCCGCAATATTGGTAAATTTGGTAGCGACCTTCAGGGTCTTTTGACCGTCATCGTGAAAATCGTTGGGGGCGGCTACCGCCATACGACATTTACCCAGATTCAAATCCAACAGTTCATAAACGTCGGGAGAATATTCAAGCAAAATATCTTTACCTGCAACACCTATATCTGCGGCACCGCGTTCAACGTAAATTGCAACGTCAGACGGCTTTACCCAAAAGTAACGTACCTGTTTATCGGTATTTTCAAAAATAAGCTTGCGGTTGTTTTCTTTAATAGAGGGGCACTCGTAACCCGCCGCTTCAAACATAGCATATACTTTTTCGCCAAGCCTGCCCTTTGGCAATGCAACGTTAAGCATTTATACCCCTCCTCTTATGTCTTTAATTTCTTTATATCTTATCTTGCTGATATCAGCATTTTGAACCGACACGGTCTTGCCCATAGATATAATTTGCTGTACTGTGTCAATCAGAATATCATTCGGTGTAGTATCATCACAGAGCAGTAAAACGTCTATGTCAAAGTCTTTTTTTTCGCTTGGTAAATCTTCTAACAAATCAAGATAAATAGCAAAACCTATAGCACCTGCTTTTCTTCCCATTTTATAAAGCAGATTATCATATTGTCCGCCTGTAAGCACACTTTGGGAAATCCCCGAAATATAACCCTTGAATACTATACCATTATAATAATTCATATCGCTTACAGCAGAAAAATCAAACATTATTTTACCACTGAAGGACAGTTTGTCAAGCATTGAAGACAGAGTTTTTAATGTATTAACAGTATCTTTTGAAACATATTCGCCTAAAGACATCAATTTTTCCAAAACAGTATTTCTTTCGCCGTAAATTGAAATAAAATCAAGCAATATATTTTTAAGGTTTTCGTCCACACTGTTTTCGTCGCAAACACGCGATAAATCGTGTGGGTTTTTCTCGGCGATATACTTCATCGCGCTTTGTTGAAACGCTTTATTTTCACAAACATTATTCAGAAGTGATGCAAGCAATCCAAGATGTGAAATTTCAAGCACAAAATCACTTGATATAAGGTTCAGACTTTCAGCCGCCATAACAATCATTTCGTATATGTCGTAAAGACTAATATCGCCAATGCACTCAACACCCGTTTGCATAATTTCTTTAAACTGATGAGTATTTTCAGATACACGATAAACGTTTTCGTTATAGCAAACCTTTTGCTTAAAACCTTGTATATCTTCGCCGTTTTTTATAATAGAAAGCGTAACATCAGGCTTTAGCGCCAACAGTTTGCCACTGGTATCATTAAATGCAATTATACGGTCGCTTACCAAAAAGTCCTTATTCTGAATATAAAATTCATATTCCTCAAACTTACTCATTTTAAACGGTTTATATCCGTATTTTCCGTAAAACGAACGAAGGGCGTATATTGCCCTTTCTTCATTTCTTAAAATATTATTATCAATCATTTTCTCCACCACATCTGTCAATAACTATATCATATCCGCCCGCGCCGTATTCACAGCATTTGCTCACACGACTTATTGTCGCGGCGCTGGCACCTGTTTCTTTGGTTATTTTTGTATAGCTTATTCCCTTTTTAAGCATCTTTGCAACCGATAATCTCTGCGAAATATCAAGCGCTTCCTTTATGGTACAAATATCATCCAAAAACGCGTAGCATTCCTCTTTTGTCTTTAGTGACAGCAACGCCTCGCATAGCTCATCCGTACTTTTATTATGCCAACCGCTCATAGTATCCTCCATCAAATATCACTTTAGTGTACTAATGTGTTAATGTGATGAATTATACTACTTATATGTGTTGATGTCAAGCAAAAGTTAAAAAATTTTTTTACGTTATTGAATTACTGAGCTCAATAATGTATAATATATTATAATTTAATGTAAATACTTTTAAAAAAGGTTGTGATAAAATGGTTATTACAAATGATATTAAATATGTAGGTGTAAATGACAAAAAGATAGATTTGTTTGAAGGTCAGTACATTGTACCCAACGGCATATCATATAACTCTTATGTTATACTTGACCAAAAGATAGCCGTTATGGACACAGTTGACGCCGCTTTTACTCACGAATGGCTTGATAACATTCAGAATGTTTTAGGCGATAAATCTCCTGATTATCTTATAATTCAGCATATGGAACCCGATCATTCGGCGAATATCGTTAACTTCATAAAACGTTATCCGCAGTCTACTATAGTGTCATCGGCAAAGGCGTTTAATATGATGAAACAGTTTTTCGGCACCGATTTTACCGATAACCGTATCGTTGTAGGCGAAGGCGATACCCTGAGCCTTGGCAAACATAATCTTACTTTTGTAACAGCGCCTATGGTGCATTGGCCTGAAGTTATTGTGACATACGACAGTACAGATAAAGTACTGTTTTCGGCAGATGGATTTGGCAAGTTCGGCACACCCGACACCCAAGAAGACTGGGCGTGTGAGGCACGACGCTATTATATAGGTATTGTTGGCAAATACGGTGCACAGGTGCAGGCTTTGCTTAAAAAAGCGGCAACGCTCGACATACAAAAGATTTGTCCTCTTCACGGACCTGTGCTTGACGAAAATCTGGGTTACTACCTTAATCTTTATGATATCTGGTCAAGTTATCAGGTTGAAGAGGAAGGCATTGTTATTGCCTATACTTCGGTTTATGGCAATACTAAAAAGGCAGTATATCAACTTGCTGATAAGCTTCGCGCAAACGGTTGCCCTAAGGTTGTTATAAACGACCTCGCCCGTTGCGATATGGCAGAGGCAGTCGAGGACGCTTTCCGCTACAGCAAACTGATACTAGCTACCACCACATATAACGCCGAGATTTTCCCCTTTATGCGTGAGTTTATAAATCACCTTACCGAGCGCAACTATCAAAATCGCACCGTAGCATTTATAGAAAACGGCAGTTGGGCGCCCTTGGCCGCTAAGGTTATGAAAGAAATGTTTGCAAAAAGCAAAAACATCACCTTTGCCGAAAACACGGTTAAAATACTATCCTCTTTAAACGAAGAAAGCGGCAAACAGCTTAATGCTCTTGCTGACGAGCTTTGTATGGATTATCTGGCGCAGCAGGATGCCACAGCTAATAAAAACGACCTTGCGGCGCTATTTAACATTGGATACGGTCTTTATGTTGTGACCTGCAACGACGGTAAAAAGGATAACGGTCTTATAGTAAACACCGTAACACAGGTTACCAACACTCCAAATAAAATAGCCGTAACCATCAACAAGGAAAACTACTCTCATCACATTATAAAACAGACCGGTAAAATGAATGTAAATGTATTAAATATCGATGCTCCTTTTGTCGTGTTTGAAAAATTTGGATTTTCAAGTGGCAGAAATATAGACAAATTTGCCGATTGTGAGCCGCTTCGCTCTGATAACGGACTTGTATTTTTACCACGCCACATAAATTCGTTTATCTCGCTTAAGGTTGAGCAGTATGTTGACCTTGATACCCACGGTATGTTTATATGTGAAATCACCGAAGCCCGTGTGCTTTCCGACAAAGAAACAATGACATACAGCTATTATTATGACAATGTTAAACCGAAACCACAAACCGACGGCAAAAAAGGATATGTTTGCAAAATATGCGGATATATATACGAGGGCGATACCCTGCCCGAAGATTTTGTCTGCCCGCTTTGCAAGCACGGCGCCGCCGATTTTGAGGAAATAAAATAATTTTTTGGAGGAAAAGAAAATGAAAAAATATGTATGCGACATTTGCGGTTGGGTTTATGATGAGGCTATGGGCGACCCTGACAACGGAATCGCAGCAGGCACAAAATTCGAGGACCTTCCCGAAGACTTTGTTTGCCCGCTTTGCGGCGTAGGCAAAGACGATTTTAGCGAAGAATAATATTCTGCTTTACCTAATACCGCATTTTGTTTTATGTCAGAAACAGAATGCGGTATTCTTTTGCGTATTTCAAAAAATATTTTTTCATTTTTTTAAAAAAATGCTTGCAATCTTGAAAGTTTTGTGTTAATATTGTGTTTGCTATGTGACCGACTGCGTTTTCGGTCGATTCGAAAAGGAGGTGCAACCAATGGCAAAATGTGAAATTTGCAGCAAAGAAATTGCTTTTGGTATTAAGGTTTCTCACTCACACAGACGTTCTAACAGAACTTGGAAGCCCAATGTTAAGAAGGTAAAGGCTATCGTTGATGGTTCACCCCGTCGCATTAACGTCTGCACTCGTTGCTTACGTTCGGGTAAGGTTACCAGAGCCATCTAATCAATTCTTTGACTTAAAAGTCCCGTGTAAGTGTTTTACACGGGCTTTTTTCTTGCAATACGAAAGGAAATTCAACTTATGATAAAAGCAGTTTTATTTGATCTTGACGGCACACTTGCCGATTCACTTATTGACTTAGCAGACGGCGTGAACCGCGCGCTTAAAGCAAAAGGCTATCCCACACACGAAGTCGAAGCCTTTAAATATTTTGTGGGTGACGGAATTCCAAAAATGATTGAACGCGCCTTGCCGCCCGAGCATCGCACATCGGACGAGGTTAATGAAATCAAAGATGTTTTCTTACCTTATTATGCCGTTCATTACGCCGACAACACCTATGCGTATGACGGTATGCCCGAGCTTGTAAACACACTTAAAAGTCAGGGCTTTATCGTGGCAGTTGTTACCAACAAGGAACAACATATGGCAAACGAGGTTGTGACCTCACTTTACGGCGATGTTTTTGACCTTATATTCGGCAAGCGCGACGGTATACCCGCAAAACCCGACCCAACAGCCGCGCTTATGGCTATGGAAGAACTGGGTGTTACGCCCAACGAGTGCGTATTTATAGGCGACTCGGGTATGGATGTTGCTACAGCCGTAAACAGTGGTGCCGTACCGGTAGGCGAGCTCTGGGGTTTTCGTAAAGAAAACGAGCTTCTCGAAAACGGTGCCAAATACATAATAAACAAGCCCGAGGAGCTTTTAGATATCATCGAGGAACTAAACAAATGAGCGCATCCTACAAATCTACAAAAATAGCCTGTTTTATAGGCTTTGTAGTACAAGCAATTATAAATAACTTTCTGCCGTTGCTTTTTATAATCTTCAACGCACAACCATATAGCCTTAATTATGAACAATTAGGAAGATTGTTGTTTATAAACTTTTTTGTTCAGCTTGTTGTGGACGCTATTACTCCGGCCGTTGTAAAACGTGTTGGTTATCGCGGTGCGGCAATTACCTGCCACGGTCTTGCGGCACTGGGTCTTTGTTTGCTTGGAATATTGCCGTTACTGTTTCCAAGCCATATATATACTTGTCTTATTACCGCCATCATTATATATGCTTCCGGCAGCGGCATTATAGAGGTGTGTATAAGTCCTATTGTTGAAATGCTGCCCGGTGATAAAAAGGGCGCAGATATGGCGTTTTCTCACTCTTTTTACTGTTGGGGACAAGCATTTACAGTACTTGTTTCTACCCTGCTTATTTTCTTGTTAGGGCAAGATAAATGGCAATTCATACCGATTATTTGGGCTGTTATTCCTTTCCTTAATATGCTTAACTTTATGCGCGTACCAATCGTAGAACAACCCGATGAGCCAGTCAGCAAAACAGCAAAAACCCTCTTTAAAAACCGCGATTTCTGGATTTTTGCAGTTATTATGATATGCGCGGGCGCAAGTGAAATAACAATGGCAGAATGGGCTTCTATTTTCACTCAGCAGGCACTCGGTGTCAGCAAAACCGTCGGTGACCTTTTAGGCCCTTGCGCTTTTGCGGTTTGTATGGGTAGCGGTAGAGTAATATTCGGACTGCTCGATGGTAAATTTGATCCTAAAAAAGCACTTATTATAAACAATATTTTGTGCGCACTTTGCTATGCAGGTGTTGCGGTTTGCAATATTCAATGGTTGTCCCTTGTAATCTGCGCTCTATGCGGCTTTACGGTAAGTCTTTCATGGCCCGGCACCTACTCTATGGCGGCGCGTCATTTCCCAACAGGCGGTACACTTATGTTTAGTATACTTGCCCTTTGCGGCGACTTAGGTTGTTCAATCGGTCCTTGGACCATGGGTATTGTTGCAAATAACACCACACTCGAAACAGGATTTTTGGTGTGTGCAATATTCCCCGCCGTAATGGTTTTGGCCGTCCCGTTTCTCCGCAAAGAAAAATATTGAAAAATGTAATACTATCAGTTACAATATAAATGTTAAAAAATTTACCTTTGAGGTGTAATTTATGAAAAGAGATGACTTTTTAAGCTGGGACGAATACTTTATGGGCATTGCGGCGCTTTCCGCACTTCGCAGCAAAGACCCTTCTACTCAAGTGGGTGCGTGTATCGTAAATCCCGAAAAACGCATACTCTCTATGGGCTATAACGGTATGCCGCACCACTGTCACGATGATGAATACCCTTGGGATCGCGGCGAAGGTCTTGACTCTAAGTATCTTTATGTTTGCCACGCCGAGCTTAATGCAATTCTTAACTGTAACACCTCATCGGTAAGAGGATGCACAGTTTACGTTACCTTGTTCCCCTGTAACGAATGCACAAAAGCGATTATTCAATCGGGTATTAAAGAAATCGTTTATATGTGCGATAAATACGCCGATACAGACGGTGTTAAAGCGTCAAAGCGTATGCTTAACAGCGCGGGTATCATTTACCGCAAATACATACCCACCAATAAAGAAATTAATATTAAACTTTAAACTACAAAAGCACTAACCGTTTGGTTGGTGCTTTTGTAGTTTATATAATTATTTTGTTAAATAAAACTTTTCGATTATATCATCAATAGTATTCTCATTTGTAGTACCTATAGTAATATTTGCTAAATATCCGTTGCATTTCACAGCAAAGAAAGTTTCATAAACTTTTGTTCCCTGAATATCTGCCTCAATATTCAAACAAGCAAATTCCTGACCTTCTATAGTAACCGTTCCCGTTTCATAAGTAACGTTAGAAAATCCCATATTTTCAAGTCCTGTTACCAATGTTGGAGCACTTTTTTGAAAGTTTTCTTCAAGGTCAACCAAAGCAAGTTGTACAGGATTCACCTTTTCAAGATTAACATTTATACCATCAAGACCATTATATCTGGAGGTACACATATCATAAACAACATCAGAATTCTTTATAATCTCCTCTATTTCTTCACCCATAGCGTCCAATGCAATATTATTCAACTCTTTAATTTGCTCATCGGTATAAAATGTCCATTCACTGTCTAACGTACAACCCAAGCCGATAAATTTGTTTTCATAGGTAAGCCCATTTACATCACCAAAAGAAAACTCTTCACCAGAACTAACATCATCAGACACAATATCTGATTCGTTTTCAGCGGAAGACGAACCCTCAACCTTTTGCTCTCCGCGGATGTCTTCTTCGCCGCCGCAAGCCGCAAATGTCATAACAACCACTAATGCCAATAATAAAACAAATAATTTTTTCATTTAAAACCCTCCTTAAAAGATATCATATATTATTTTTACTAATTTTCAAGATTAAATTTGATTTTTCCTGTATCCAAGCGGTGTGCAGTTTAGTTTGTTTTTAAATGTATAAACAAAATGCTCTACCGAATTATATCCTGATGAAAATGCAATTTCTTTTACTGACAAGTCTGTACCGTCAAGCAGATT
>CAYLXT010000045.1:0-12200 GCA_964387615.1 uncultured Ruminococcus sp. | reverse complement strand
TCAAGTGGTTGCAAATCGCCCTTTTCACTTGCCTTGCCCACAATCCTGATGCCTAAAAGCCCCGCTGCCTTGGCGGTTATATGACTTACTCTACCGTTATTAGCAAGGTTTTTCATAGATTCTAACATAAAAATAAGGCCTGTTTTATTCATATAATTTGTAATTTCGTTACAGATGGTCTCATATTCTTTGCTTTGCGCAATAAGTTCGGCTATTTTTTCAATAATTAGTTTCATCTCTGGTCCCGCAGACAGCGAATTGATTACAAAAACTTTTCTTTCAGGGTAAAGTTCTTCATATATCTGTTTTGCAATGCAAGCTGCATTATAACTACCGGACAAAGTACCCGTAATCGTAACACAAAAAATATATTTTGCCTCGCCAAAAGCCATAAGCCACTCGTCAGGATTAGGGCAAGAGGATGAAGATTTACCCTTGTAACTGAAAAGGTCATTTACCATAGTGTTAACATCAAGGTTTTGGTCATCACAATACTCTTTTTCTGCAGTCACAATTTTAAGTGGTGCTACTGCAAAGGGTAGTGCATTAAAGTTTAACATATCCGATGAAGAATCGGTAACAATTTTAAAATTCATAGTAAAGTCTCCTTTAAAAACGCGATAGGCATATTATAATAACAAACGGAAATAAAAGGCAATCCACAAAGAGTTTTGGTAATTCTACGAATAAACAATCGGGCTCTACCGAGAATAGAATGCCTTTATTTGCACAAAAATATTGCCTTTGTTTGCAATTTAGGGTATAATATTATGATAGATAAAAATATGAGGCGGTGAGAAGCGTTATGAATATAAACGTAGGCGACGTAATACAAATGAAAAAAAATCATCCTTGCGGATGCAACACATTTACTGTGCGGCGCGTTGGTATGGATTTTAAAATTTGCTGTAACGGTTGCGGCCACGAGGTAATGCTTCCAAGAAAGGTCGCCGAAAAAAGTATAAAAAAGATAATCGTTTCTAATGGAGAGAATAGTTAATGTTTGAAAAATTATCCGCGGTAGAAAACCGCTATGAACAAATAGGCGTAGAGCTTACTCGCCCCGAGGTTGCAAGCGATAACGCGTTGTTCACTAAACTTATGAAAGAGCATAGCGAACTGACCCCAATTGTTGAAAAATATCGCGAGTATTGCGCGGCGGTTACCGCCGAAAAAGAAGCGCTCGAGATGCTCGAGGCAGGCGGCTTAGACAAAGATTTTAAAGAGCTTGTTGAAGAAGAACTAAGTGATGCAAAAGCAAAAATTGCAACCAGTGCCGATGAACTTAAAATATTACTGTTGCCTAAAGACCCTAATGACGATAAAAACGTTATTGTTGAAATTCGCGGCGGTGCAGGTGGCGAAGAGGCGGCTCTTTTTGCGGGCTCGCTTTTTAGAATGTATTCAATGTATGCCGAGTCTAAACGCTGGCATATTGACATAACCAACGCCAACGAAACCGAACTTGGCGGTTATAAAGAAATAAGCTTTATGATTGAGGGCGCGGGCGCATACTCACGTTTTAAATATGAAAGCGGCGTTCACCGTGTTCAGCGTGTGCCCGATACCGAAACACAGGGCAGAATTCACACCTCTACCGTAACGGTAGCAGTGTTGCCTGAAGCCGACGAGGTTGAGTTTGAGCTTAACCCTGCTGACCTTAAAATTGACACATTCCGTTCATCAGGCGCAGGTGGTCAGCACATTAACAAAACTTCATCTGCTATACGTGTAACACATCTGCCTACAGGCGTGGTGGTTGAGTGTCAGGATGAACGAAGTCAGTTTAAAAATAAGGAGAAGGCGTTAAAGGTGCTCAGGGCTCGTCTTTATGATGCCGAAAAAGAAAAGGCTGATGCTGCGCTTGCTTCTGACCGCAGAGCGCAGGTTGGCACTGGTGACCGCAGTGAGCGTATTCGTACCTATAACTACCCTCAAGGTCGTGTTACCGATCATCGTATAGGGCTGACACTTTATAAAATTGACAGCATTTTAAACGGCGATATTGATGAAATTGTAGACGGTCTTACAACCTATTATCGTGCAGAGACCCTAAAAGCGCAGGAGAATTCATAAAATGATAACACTAAAGTTAGATGCTATAAATGATTACAATGGCGCTGTAAAAAAAGCATCTGAGATTTTAAAATCGGGTGGCATAGTTGCCGTACCTACCGAAACGGTATATGGACTTGCGGCATCCGCTTATAGTGATAGTGCAATAAAAGCGGTGTTTGATGCCAAAGGTCGCCCGCAGGACAACCCACTGATAGTTCATATATCAAGTCTTGATATGTTAAATGACGTGGCGCGTGACATTTCTGATAAAGCGTTTGAATGTGCCAACGCTTTCTGGCCGGGACCTTTTACAATGGTACTGCCTAAGGGCGACAAAATAGCCAATAGCGTTTCGGCAGGGCTTCAGACCGTAGCAGTAAGATACCCAAGCGAAAAAACTATATGCGATATAATTAATACAAGCGGCTTGCCGCTTGCAGCACCCAGCGCAAATACTTCGGGGCGTCCAAGCCCCACAACTGCTTCACACGTAATAGCCGACCTTGACGGCAAGATAGATGCCGTTGTTATTGGCAATGATAGCCGTGTCGGTGTAGAGTCTACCGTTGTGTCATTGGTGGGGCAAAAACCGCGTCTTTTGCGACCGGGTGCCGTAACACCAGACGAGCTTCGCAAAGTTTTGCCCGACCTTGTTATTGATGACGCAGTACTGGCGCAACTTAAAGAGGGTGAAAAGGCGGCATCCCCCGGTATGAAATACAAACACTACGCGCCCAAAACACAGTGCTTTTTGGTAGAGGGTTGCAGTAACTCTTTTGTAAAATTTGTGAATTCAAAAAACGATTGTGCGGCAATTTGTTTCCACGAAGAATATTACAGTATTGCAGTACCGAAAATGTCTTACGGCTCAAAGCGTGATGAAAACACTTTAGCACAAAATGTATTTTCGTGTTTGCGTGATATAGATTCGTTTAACGTAAAAGAAGTTTATATTCACGCACCAAGCAAAGATGGCGTAGGGTTAGCAGTTTATAATCGTTTAATACGTGCGTGCGGCTTTAATGTTATAACACTTTAGGGAGTGATTGTATGTCTTTTGTAATAGGTCTTACAGGTCCTACCGGAGCAGGTAAAAGCAGTGTAACCGATGTAGCAAAAGAACTTGGCTTTAAGGTTATAGACTGTGATAAGTTTGCGCGTATTGCAGTAGAAAAGGGTAGCGCCGGGCTCGAAGATATAGTAAATGTATTCGGCAAAGAAGTTTTGAATGATGACGGAACTCTTAACCGGGCGGCTCTGGCGACTGTAGCATTTGCAACAAGCGAAAAAACAGAGCTTTTGAACAAAACACTTTTGCCCCATATTGTAAAACTTATAAATGCTGAAATCAATGCGCCACGGGTATTGCTTGACGCTCCAACACTTTTTGAAAGCGGCGCAGACAGTCTTTGCGATGAGATAATTGTTGTGCTTTGTGACGAAAAATTGCGTAAAAAACGCATTATGGAGCGTGACGGTATAGATGAGACGGCGGCCAATTTGCGTATAAAAGCGGGCAAACCCGATAATTTTTATATAGAAAAAACAAACAATATAGTGTATAATGATTGTGAACTGTCGGTTCTTAATTTAAAAATACAAAAACTTTTAAATAAACTATTGGAGGAATATGATAATGTCTGATGCAGTAAAAGAATTAAAAGAAAAACTTTTTTATGAAAAAAAGAACGGTCTTTTAAAGGTCGATGATTCGGTTATTGACAGTATGCAAAGTTACTGTGAAGGTTATAAAGCGTATTTAGATGCAGGCAAAACCGAGCGTGAGGCAGTGACTACCGCTATCCGCTTGGCTGAAGAAAAGGGGTTTGCACCCTTTGTCATCGGCAAGCAATATAACGCAGGCGATAAGGTTTATTTTAACAACCGTGGCAAAACGGTTGCCTTTGCTGTAATCGGTAAAGAGGCGGCAGACAAGGGTGTTAACATCACTGCGGCTCACGTTGACTCACCACGTCTTGACCTTAAACCAAACCCACTTTATGAAGAACTTGAGCTTGCACTCTTTAAAACACACTACTACGGCGGTATAAAAAAATATCAGTGGACCGCATTGCCACTTGCTCTCCACGGTGTGTTTGCTAAAAAAGACGGCACAGTAGTAGAGGTTAACATTGGTGAAGACGATGCAGACCCCAAGTTTGTTATAAACGACCTTTTGCCTCACCTTGCGCGTGAGCAAAGTAAGCGTACACTTGCTGACGGTATCCGTGGCGAAGAACTTAACGTTCTTATCGGCAGTATGCCATTTAAGAGCGATGAGGGTAGCGAACTTGTAAAACTTAATATTTTAAAGATTTTAAATGAAAAATACGGTATCACCGAAGAAGATTTTCTCTCTGCCGAGCTTGAGCTTGTGCCAGCCGCAAAGGCTTGTGATATCGGTTTTGACCGTTCACTCGTTGGCGCTTACGGTCAGGATGACCGCGTTTGCGCTTACCCTGCGCTTACCGCTATTTTGGATATCGACGCTCCAAACAAGACCGCTATCGCAATCCTTACCGATAAGGAAGAAATCGGTTCTATGGGTAACACAGGTTTGCAGTCAGATTTTCTAAACCACGTAATTCACGATATCTGCGTAATGCAGGGTTGCGATGAAACGGTTGCAAAACGCAATTCAAAATGCCTTTCAGCCGACGTTAATGCAGGCACTGACCCCACTTTCCAGGACGTTATGGAGCGCAGAAACGCAAGCTTCTTAAACTACGGCGTTGTCGTTACCAAATACACAGGCGGCGGCGGCAAGGGCAGCACGTCTGACGCTTCTGCCGAATACGTTGCCGAAATTCGCGCAATGTTAGATAATGCAGACATTATCTGGCAAACGGGCGAACTTGGTAAAATTGACGCAGGCGGCGGCGGCACCGTTGCTATGTACGTGGCAAACCTTGGCATAGACGTTATTGACCTTGGTGTTCCCGTGCTTTCAATGCACGCGCCTTATGAGACCACCGCAAAGCTTGACGTATATATGTGCTACCGCGCTATGTACGAGTTTATGAAATAATTAAAAAGCGGCTGTAAAAAACAGTCTAAAAAGGGGCTGTTTTTTTACAGCCCCTTTTTATGCTCATTTATTTTAAAATTAATAGTTTTTCGTGTTGACAAATCATATACATAAATAGTAAAATTAAAATGATATGGTTTTGTTCGAAAGAGGGTGAAAATATGGTATTTTCAAGTCTGTTTTTTCTTTATTTATTCTTACCGCTTAATCTTATTATTTATTATTTTGCCAAAAGCACAAAGGCGCGAAATATCGTAATGCTTATATTTTCGCTTGTCTTTTACGCGTGGGGCGAGCCGCTTTACGTTTTATTGCTTATCTTTATGACGGCTTGCGACTGGCTTATTTCAATCTATATTGAAAAACAAACGCCGCACAGCCCAAAGGCTAAATGGGGTCTTGTGATGATGGCGGTTGTTAACTTAGGTCTTTTAGGCTTTTTTAAATACGCTTCTTTTATTCTTGAAAACATAGGCTATATAACGGGGAAAAGCTTGGGCAGTCTTGATATAATATTGCCTATCGGCATTTCTTTTTACACATTCCAGCTAATTTCTTATGTTGTAGATGTTTATCGCGGTGATGTGCCCGCGCAAAAGAATTTTGCTATGCTATTGCTTTATGTGAGTCTTTTTCACCAATGTATAGCAGGACCTATTGTGCGTTATAAGGATGTTTGCGCAGAGCTTGAAAACCGTCGCGCCACATCGCAGGATGTCGCAGAGGGTATATGGCGCTTTTGCTTCGGTCTTGCCAAAAAGGCTATTCTTGCCAACGCTTGCGGAAATATTGCAGATACGCTACTTACAAGCGGCGATGCGCTTTATAGCAGCAGTGCTTTAGCGCTATGGATAGGTGTGCTTGGATACAGCTTGCAGATATATCTTGACTTTTCTGCCTATTCCGATATGGCTATAGGTATGGGCAGAATGATAGGTATTCATTATCTTGAAAACTTTGATTATCCGTATATTTCTCGATCGGTTACAGAATTCTGGCGCAGATGGCATATGTCGCTTGGCAGTTTTTTCAGGGACTATGTATATATACCACTCGGCGGCAACCGTAAGGGAAGATTGCGTACATATTTAAACCTGTTTGTTGTATGGTTTTTAACGGGACTATGGCACGGCGCATCGTGGAATTTTGTGCTTTGGGGACTTTATTTCTTTGTGTTTATATTTATCGAAAAGCTGTTCCTTTTGCGCGTGCTTTCAAAGGATAGAATAGTTTCACACGTATACCTCATACTTATTGTGTATTTTGGTTGGATACTCTTCCGTTTTGATAGTATGGGTGATATTTTAGTTGTTCTTCGCGGTATGTTTGGCTTAAACGGCAATCCGTTTACCGATTTTGAAACGACAACCATCGTTAGCTCAAATATCTTTATTCTTGCCTTTTGTGTTCTTGTTTCTACGCCTATTATACGAAAAATAGGCAGTCTTGTAAGATATACATATATGGACAAAAAGGCTGTTTCGGTAATATATGTCATAGGTAGAATAGCAATACCGATAATTTTGTTATTGCTTTCAACAGCGGCGCTTGTAGGCGATAGTTATAATCCGTTTTTATATTTCCAATTCTAATAGAAAATTAAATTTAAACCAAGGAGGTGCAGTATGGCAATCAAAGAGCTTACCGTAATAGATAACAGCGAAGAAGAGAAAAATCTTGACGAAAATATGAAACTATTAAAAAATCTACGCTCTCAGCACATTATTGATATAAATATGCTCCGTATTTTTATAGTTATCTGGATAGCGGCATCAATACTTGCTATACTGCCGATATTTCGTGAAAGCTATTCCGAGGTTGAAAAAAGAGAGCTTAAAAAGTTCCCTAAATTCTCGCTTAGCTCACTTGCTTCGGGTGATTATTTTGATGAAATAAGCCTATGGTTTTCGGACACTTTTCCTCTTCGCGACGGCTTCGTATCACTAAATACAAAGATAACAAACTTGTTTGGAATAAACACCGTTCAGGTGCACGGTGAAATACAGCAGGGCGATGAAATTCCTGACATAACATCATCCGAGCAGGTATCGACCGATGCCTTGTCGTCCGAATCCGAGGTCGAGTCGGCGGTATCGTCTGAAGTTGAGTCACAGCCCGAATCGCAACCCACACCCGAGTCTCAGCCCGAGTCTCAACCCGAGCCGGAGCCGCAACTACCTGCGGTAGAGCAGCTTGGCGCTATGCTTATTGTAGATAATGCCGCGTATGAATATTATAACTTTAATCAGGCAACGGCAGACAACTATGCCGCTACTGTAAACCGCGCGGCAACAATACTTGAAGGAAAATCAAAGGTTTATGATATGATTATTCCTACAAGTATGGCAATAACCCTGCCCGAAAGCTATAGCGGCAGTACAAATTCTTCCGACCAGAAAAAAGCCATAGATTATATGTATTCGCTTATCTCGCCAAATGTCAGCAAAATAGATATTTACAGCACGCTTATGGCGCATAAGGATGAATATATCTATTTTAGAACGGACCATCACTGGACCTCTTTGGGAGCTTATTACGCTTATCGCGATTTGATGACCGCAAAGGGCGCAACACCCGCCGAGCTTACGGCATTTAACGAATATAAATTTGAAGGTTTTTTGGGCTCTTTTTATGCTGAATCGGGTCAAAAAGCAAGCCTTGGCAATACGCCTGATTATGTTATGGCTTATGCGCCTACCCAACTGCAATATATTCACACCTTTACCAAATCGGGTGAAATAGATTACAACATTGTTTCTGACGGAAACAAACTCAGTGCGGCAAATAAATATTTATCTTTTGTTTGCGGTGATCACCCATACGGAATAATGACCAATCCAACAATTACTGACGGTTCATCCTGCCTTGTTATAAAAGAGTCATTCGGCAATGCGATGGTGGCATATCTTACGCAAAATTATCAAAATGTTTATGTTGTCGACTACCGTTATATAAATCAGGTGTTCCCGGGCACACTTCGCCAATTTGTTGACGAACGCGGAATACAGGATGTTATGTTTATAAACAATGTATCGGCTACACGCAGTCCTGCGCTTGTTAATGCGATGAGTGCGTTTGTAGGCGAGTAAAAGAGGTTGATATTTATGTCGGACGAAAAAATCATTACAACAAAAGAATTTGTATCATGTTGTCGCAAGGCGATACCCGAAGGTATAGTTTTGCTTGAAAACAACGGTGCGTTACCGCTTAAAGAGGGCGAAAATATAGCCCTTTTTGGTCGCGGTCAGTTTGAATATCTAAAAAGCGGCAGCGGCTCGGGCGGTCGCGTTAACTGCCCGTATGTTACAAATATTTATGATGAAATCAAAGGTCGCGTAACACTTGATAATACTGTTACACAGTTTTATCGCGACTTTATAGCGGTAAATCCTTTTGATGCAGGCGACGGTTGGAAACCTTGTTTTTGTCAGACTGAGGCTTTACCGAGTGAAGAATTAGTTCGTGATGCGGCGGCTCGCAGTGACAAAGCGGTTTATATAATTTGCCGCAACGTAGGCGAAAGCTTTGACTACGAAAAAGTAGAAGGCAACTGGTATCTTTCTAATGAAGAAGATAAAACCATAAACCTTTTATCACAGTATTTTAAAAACGTTATCGTGCTTTTAAATAGCGGTAACATTATGGATATGAGTTGGGTTAAAAAGTATAATATCGGCACGGTTGCATATATCTGGCAAGGCGGACAAGAGGGTGGAGCCGGTACGGTGGATGCCCTTATGGGTGATGTAGCGCCAAGCGGCAGACTTACCGATACTATCGCAATTTCTCCCGAAGATTATCCTTGTGACGATTGCTTTGGCGACATGCAAAAAAACATACATAAAGAAGATATTTACGTAGGCTACCGTTACTTTGAAACCTTTGCGCGTGACAAGGTTTTGTACCCATTTGGCTTTGGATTAAATTATACTCAGTTTAATCAAACTGTCACAGGCGTTAATATAAACAATGATATAATTACAATTTCAGCCGTTGTAGAAAATGTTGGAAACTTTAGCGGTAAAGACGTGGTTCAGGTGTATTTCAGCGCACCTCAGGGTGTTTTAGGCAAGCCTGCGCGCGAGCTTATTGCGTTTAAAAAGACCGATACTTTAATGCCTGGCGAGTCACAAGAAATTAAATTGCAATTTAATATTTGCGATATGGCTTGTTACGATGACTGCGGCAAAACAGGTTACCCATTTGCCTGGGTGAACGAGGGCGGTGAATATAATATATACGTCGGACAAAATGTTCGCGATGCAAAGCAGTGGTTTGCCTTTGCTTTAGACGAAACCCGACTTGTAAAACAATGTGTTCAGGCATTGGCACCTGTAGAAGAATTTGACCGTATGATAAATGCGGATGGTAAAATAAGTTTTGAAAAAGCAACGCTTAGGCAGTATGATTTATCAGAACGTATAAAGCAAAATTTGCCCGAAACGATTGAAATCACAGGCGATAAAGGCATTATGTTGCAGGATGTTGCATCGGGTAAGAATACACTTGATGAGTTTGTTGCGCAGTTTGACACAAAAGCGCTTACCGAAATTGTGCGCGGCGAGGGCTTTGCCAGTCCAAAGGCAACCTATCAGGGTACTGCAAGTTGCTTTGCGGGTGTTACAAAATCGTGGAGTGAAAAGGGAGTACCGGTTGTTACTACATGTGATGGTCCCAGCGGTATCCGTATGGAAAGCAGTGCGCAGGCTACTTGTATTCCTGTAGGAGCGCTTTTGGCGGCGGCTTGGGCACCGGAGCTTTTTGAAGGTATCTATAATTGCTTAACCGACGAGATGAAACAATATGACGTTGATGTTTTATTAGGACCCGGTATGAATATTCACCGTAGCGGTCTTTGCGGCAGAAACTTTGAATATTTTTCGGAAGACCCATATCTTACAGGTATTTATGCCGATAAGATATCGAGTTATTTAACCAAAAACGGCGTTTATGCAACTATCAAGCATTTTGCTGTGAATTCGCAGGAAATTAACCGCAAAGACGATAACGAGGTGTTAAGCGAACGCGCCTTGCGTGAGATATATCTTAAACCTTTTGAAATTGCGGTAAAGGGTGGCTTTGTTCAGTCAATAATGACTTCGTACAACCGCGTAAACGGCATACACACATCGGGCAGTTATGACCTTACTACTACGATTTTGCGTGATGATTGGGGTTATGACGGCTTTGTTATGACCGACTGGGGCACTACAATGGATGACCCCAATAACGGCACCGACAAAAACACTAACCTTGCTACAATGGTTAAGGCGCAAAATGATATTTATAAGGTTAAGGGTGACTCGGCACTTTGCGAGGATGACCAATTAGAAAGCATTGAAAACGGATATTTAACCATTGGCGAATTGCAAAGATGCGCTAAAAATCTTTTGAACTTTACACTTAAAACCCACGCTTTCAAAACGGGAAAAATAACAAATGTTAATGAACTGTCTGATGCAAATGAGTGCGTTTATCATAAAAACCTTCTTGAAGAAAAACTGCAAATCTGTACCGACCATATAAAAATATATCAGCATACGCCAAGAAGACGCATACAACTAAAACTTGAAGAAAGTGGTATGTATTGCGGAGAGATTTTATATAACTTAAAGGGTAACCAGTTAGAACAAAAAGATATATTTATTTACGTTGATAACTGTCAGGGAATACGTATGGTGGGTATTGTAACCGGCAAGCAAGAAAAACAACGTTTTAGAATATATGTTGATAAAAATTCAAAAATCTATTTTCAGGACGGAATAGAGGAATTTAACCTTTATAAACTTTAAGTTCAAAATACTTGACAATGCATTTAAAAATCAATATAATATATAAGCCGCCAAAAACGGCGGCTTGTTTATTTAATATGGAGAGTTATCGAAGTGGGGACGTTTGCGAGCGCTGCCGGTGTCAGAAACAGCGAGCAAAAAGGAGTTGCCGCGGTCAAAACTTATAGGCGCTCCAAGCCGTAATAAGTTTTGGGCACCGCAAAAGGGCATAACGGGGCGCCCCGTTTTGAAAATCAAATTACATATAAGTCGTTCTTACGAGCGACTTTATATATGGAGAGTTATCGAAGTGGTCATAACGGGGCTGACTCGAAATCAGTTGTCTGGTTTATCCCAGACCAAGGGTTCGAATCCCTTACTCTCCGCCACATTAGCGGTTTTGCCGCAAAGAACCGCAAGTTTTCTTGCGGTTCTTTATGTTGTGAGGATGTTTAATGATGGATAATATAAATAACGTTTTTCTTGAAGAATTCAAAAAGCTTGATAAACTTTGTAGAGAAATGTATGCATCAGAAAAGGGAGCTACCAGTTATATTGATGATATGAAACTTATACCTGAATATAAAGTTTATGGTATTGCTGACTGGAATAGCGATTTAAAAAGACTTATAAATTTAAGACACATAAGAAATCAATTATCACATGAAGTTGGAACATTTGATGTTGATATGTGCGAACTTGATGATGTTGTTTGGTTGAAAGAATTTTATAATCGCATATTAAGTGGTACTGATCCATTGGCTTTATTGCGTGTGAAACTTAAAAACGAAAAACAAAATAAATCACAGGCAGTTGAACAAAATATTGTTGATACTAATGAAAACTATTATTTATACACACAGCCACAACAGAAATCTAAAAAACTCCTATATACTTTAATTGATTTTTTAGTTATAACATTAATTATACTATTGTGCTTGTTATTTGCGTATTTAATTTTTAATGGATTTAATTAGTCTAATATGTTACAATGACCACATAAAATCAAAAGAATAAACTTTTTTGAAAGGGAATATATTTTATGAAGGTTTTAATGATTAACGGCAGTCCGCGTGCAAACAGCAACACGGGTATTGCTCTTGCCGAAATGGAAAAGGTGTTTCACAAAAACGGAATTGAAACCGAAACTGTGCAGATTGGCAACCGTGATATTCGCGGCTGTATGGCTTGCGGCTATTGCTTTAAAAACGGAAAATGCGCTATTGATGATATTATAAATCAGGAGCTTGCAACAAAATTTGAGGAATGTGACGGATTAGTTATAGGCAGCCCCGTATTTTATGCTTCGGCAAACGGGAGCCTTATATCATTGCTTGACCGAC
>CAYLXT010000044.1:0-12528 GCA_964387615.1 uncultured Ruminococcus sp. | reverse complement strand
TACTATACAGTTTTGAAAGCACATAAGCGTCAATTTCAGGATTAACCTTTGTTCGTGTATACTCGCCTACAATCTTGCCGGTAAGCGAAGAAATTCCTGTCTCGTCCGCATCCTGCGCATCAACAACAAGCTGCTTACTGCGTTCCTTTGTAAGCTCATAGGATTTATAGTTAAAGTTTGCGCCACCCTTTGAATAGCCGCCGTCCCTTGTGTAAGGACCCAGACCGTCAAAATCTATCTGAGGAATATTAACAATCTTTGCGCCCTTAAATCTTGCCTTAAATTTACCGTCGGCCATAAAGCCGGTTTTAGATTCCTGAACAATCATCTTGTCCAACTCGTTTACATATTTATTTGCATGCTCAAATACATTTGCCATAATTTTTTATCTTCCTTTCATATTATCTACCCCACAATCCCAGCAAAAAGTTTCTTTCAGCCGAAGATATATCCTCCGCGCCGGTTTGTCCCATTGAACCGGAACTTGCGGTAGTTGCCGCCTCTTCCGTTTTTTTAGCAGCATTAATTTTCATTTTTTCTTTATGTAGATAGCACAGGTAAGCAGAATACAAATCTCTCTTGCCTTCTGCGGCTTCTATAATCACCGAATCGGGTAGATCGCTATATTCGGGAGCATCAGGAATTTCTTCCTTCAAATAAACATATTCATCCGCAAGACGTGAAATAACACTCTTATTTTCCTTTTCTCTTTCAATACTGTTTTCACTCTCGCGCATAATTTTTTTATATTCTTCCGACTGTTTTTCCCTAAAAATTTTCATACCTATCTCTACATCAGGGCTTTCTTTTCCATACATCGCTTCCAAATGTTTGCGGTAAGCATTTTCAGGTGCCGATACAATTTTTTCCACAAGTGAATTAACATCCGTTCCCTGAGCGTTTGCTAAATATTCTAATTTAGTTCGCAACGCTTCGGTATGCATCCCTTTTTGAATAAACTTTATGGCTTCATCTTTTGTAAAATCCCGATTTTTATGATTATATTGCACCGAAACAAATGGTTCCGCCGCTTTTTCTGATACAGACCCCTGCGCAAACATCGCCTCTGCATCTCGTATAACATCTTCTTCCAATAAGTCGTTGTTGTCTGGTGTAACAATACCGTCCTCACCGTTTTCAATGCTTTGTGTGTCTTCGTTTGATATTTCAGGTATGGTGTCCTGAAAGTCAAAATTTTCGTTCATATTTTTTCTCCTTTATATAATAAATTCCTATGGTAAAGGAAATTATATCCTTTATAAATTACTCGCGTCCCACTGGTACGCTGCCGTCATATTCTAAAAATCTTTTCCATTCTTTTTGGGATTTATTTTCCCTGTCATTTTCTTGTTTTTCTTTTATTTTGGTTTGCTGATTTCTCTTTAAAATTCTGTTATCTTCACTTTTATATCCAATCAAAAAGCCTATAGCAAAAACAGCAAATGCCATCAACATAAAAATTAGAACAAGAAAAATTGTCATATATATAGTAATTAAATTATTCACTTTATTCTCCTTTATCTGAATCCAATATCCCGAAGCTTTAATCCGTGTTTTTGAATGTATTTTTCTTCACTTGTCAATCTGCTTTTTTGTTTGCTGGGAATTTCGGGTCTAAAAAATTTCACATCATAAAATGCATACCGCAGCGCATCCATAAGGTGATTGTTTTTGTCCTCTGGCTCATTTTTTCCTTTTTCATTTTGGTCTTTTTTCCAGCAGTAGTTTGATAATTCGTTAAAGGTGTTTTTACATCTTGGATGAACATATATTTTATACTCTTGTATCTGCGCAATACCGTTTAGTATTGAGTCTTTGCCCTTGACCGACGGCATAATCCTTGAAATACCAAGTCGCCGCAGGTCATCATTGCTCTTTGGCTCCGCGCAGTCGGCTCGTATTCTTTCTTTTGCAAAGCCCTTGTGCTTTATCATTTCGGCAATATCTGAATTTAACATCCTTACCTCATAATGCTCATCGTATATGTAAATTTCCTTTAAAATTGGATTCACAGCAAAGGCAATAAAAGCCGTCGGGTCATTCGTATAACCGTAATCCAACCCAAAAAAGTGCCGCAATTTCCAATATTCAACGTCACATTTGTCATTGCGAGCCGCATTGGCGGCGTGGCAATCCGCATTCCCTGCACAAGCAGTTATGCATTGCGCCGCAGGCACATTACTTCTTACCTCTTCGCTATTACCTATTACCTTGTATATATTTCCCTTTTCATCAAACTCAAAATCAAGCAGTTCAAAATTCTCATAAATAAGTCCTTCAGCCACACCCCATTCTCCAAGTCCTGCCACCGCGTAACGCCTATAGTTTGTATCACGCATGTGTTCAAACACAGCGCGGTCGGTATCATCTAAAAACTCATTACACAAATAATTAGTAGAGTACACACTTACACCTTCAGATTTTTTGTCGAAAAATCGATTTTTCAGCCAATGGCTTTCACTCCATGGATTAAATGTAATAGTGGTCTGCTTAAATAAATTAGGCGGTACATTACCTCTCGGTACCGACAAGTCTAACTTTTCAAAATCGCTTTCACTGCCAATCTCAAATGCCTCTTCAATCCACACCCAACACAAATACCCCTTTGAAACGGTCGTTGATGCAAGCTTCAATACATCGTCAAAACCTCTGAATAATATTCTCTGTCCAGTCGGTTTATATGTCATTTCCATTGGGGATACCGTGTTCTGCCACAGATGCGCCACGCCTAATTTCTGTTGCGCCCACTTAAGCTGTGCAAAGGTACTATCCCTATGTGTATTAAACACCGCGCGCACTACAAGCAAATTACTGTCAGGATATTTCATCAATCGGTATATCAGATTCAGCGCTGTTGTAGCGCTCTTTTTACTTCCCTTACCGCCCTTTAAAACACGATATCTACTGATATCTCTCCAAAACTTACCGTATCCCCTTCCCACTATATCGGGCAAATAATAAACATCATTCTTCAATTTTATCCTCACCCGATATAAATATTACACCCTCGCTTTCAACGCTTTTTCTTTGTAAATTTTTAAGATCAAAAAATAGCTTCAACGCCTGAGGACTTCCCTTTTTTGCGGTTTCAATTATTGCCTTCCAAATCTCAAACAGCTCGGTTTCAGTATATCTGTCAATAAGAAAATTGATATATGCTTTAAACTCTTTTTTATCGTACCATCGGTAAAATGTCGAACGCGCAATGCTAAGTTCTTCACAAAGCTTGCTTATGTTGCCGTCAAAATCTGAGCTTATCAGTTTTTCTGCGCATTTTTTCATCTTTGCCGTTATAGCAAATTCAACATTGTTTTTCTTTCGCATCTGCAGCACCTCCTTAAATTCAAAATTAAAATACTATTTACCACGCTGATATCCTACCACATCTTTTACTGACATTCACTGACATGCTTAATCAATATCCGGTAAATTTATAAGCGCCTTCTTATATATCCTGTAAATCTGTCGCTCACTATAGCTTAATATTTTAGATATTTCCAAAAAACTAAAGCGTGCCCTATCACCGTATTCGTCAATCTCCCCTAAGTATAACAACCTTAATAACCTCTGTTGTGTCAGATCATCAAGCAAACTTATCGCATGCTCAATCTTTATTCTCAAATCATAAAAAACATCTAATTCTTGACGTATAAGCTTGTCCCAATCCTCTTCTCTTTTCTCAACAGTTATTTCAACAATCGAACCCTTATCCTTGCTTCCTTTAATTTTTTCTTCAAATTCGGGACTTTGATATCTTTCACAAAGTTTGCTTTCTTCTTTTGCTCTGCGCAATTGCTCAATGCGATTATCTAATTCGCTGTACTTTCTTAACAACTGCTTTTTTTCTTCTATTGTCAACCTGCTTTTTCCTCCTGTCAATCGTATCAAGCAACAACACAAACTGCCCATAAGATCTATATGTATCGTGTTGCCTGTTATAATCATCACGAAACTTTTCTACAATTGCTATATTTCTACTTCGCTTTGCCCTCAATAAATAAAGGCACTCCTCACAAAGCCCGCTTTTTACACTTTTACTTCCGCAAATACAAATATCTATATTATTCATAACTAACCTTTCAAATATATCCAGATGCTATCAACATCTTTTTCACTAACCATTTTTAAAATTTTTCTTTGAGTACTGACATCTATAAAAGTAAACATTTCACTCACAAGCTCATTAATCAGACCTAATCCCTCTGCCAAATTTTCATTTGATGAGCCACTACCAAAAACATCTTTTAATTCACCGTCAAGACGGTTAAGCGCAGCTAAGGCAGGTAGTACTTTTTCTAAAACATCACTTTTTTCAACAAAGGTGTTAAACCTTTCAAATTCAGTACCACCACATTTAGAACACACAGCAATTCTCTCGTATGGCGGACAAGCAAGACCGTGCTTCTCGTTGTAAAAATATAGCTCATCAAACATCCTGTGACACCTTTTGCAATAAAATTTCTCATTCCTCATCAATATTTAATTCTCCGTGTTTCAACTTAAGTATAAAATTTTCTTTCACTAATTTACTTTTCTGACTCTTTTCACGCTGTATTAAATTTTCAAGAATAAAATTTCGTCTGTCGGTTAATACCGCGCAAATTAAACTTACCAAGGATATAATCAGCAATAGCATTATCAATACTAAAAAAACATAAAGACTGATACCCTCTAAAACAATATAGTCCATAAAACGCCTCCTATTTTTGTATCTTTTTTAGATACTCGTACCGCAAAAAATATAAAGTTACCTCCTAAAAACTTAAAATTTCAGACTTGTATCTTTTTCGGATACAAGAATATTACCACCTTTTTCCTGTTTTGTCAAGCACTTTGTATCTTTTTTTTAGATTTTTTAAAAATCATCTTGACATTACGATAAAATTAAGATACAATTGTTGCAGAAAGGATTTGATCATATGAATATTGGCGACTACATCAAAAAGCTACGTACAGAAAACGGATATTCCCAAGAAGAGCTTGGTAAAATGCTGGGTGTTCAGCGCGCAGCCGTTCAGAAATGGGAGTGCGGAACTGTAAAAAATCTAAAAAGAGATACAATAAAGAAATTGTCCGAAATTTTCAATGTCCCCACTTCATATTTTATCGACGACGAGTATCTATCCTATAACAATATTATTGCTTTGCCAAAAATGAACAAGATCCCACTAATCGGCACTATTGCCTGCGGCACCCCTATACTTGCTACCGAAAATCTTGACGGCGAGGTCACTGTGCCCGAGAACATCAACGCCGACTTTGCTTTGCGTTGCAAGGGTGACAGTATGATTGATGCGCGAATCCACAATGGCGATATTGTTTATATCCGCCAACAGCCTACCGTTGAAAACGGTGAAATCGCCGCCATACTTATTGACGAGGAAGCAACACTCAAACGCGTATATATATCTGATAACACAATAACCTTAGTTGCCTGTAATCCAAAATACCAACCCTTTGTCTACACAGGCGAACAGCTTGACCAAATTCGTATTCTCGGAAAGGCTGTAGGCTTTACAAGCACCTCAATTTAACAAAAAATCGGCTTACTTTTCGGTAAGCCGATTTTTAATTTATAACCTATAACAAAATTATCTTTGTACACGACCCGAACCGTCGCCACCCGCAAGCTTTTCAACCTCAGAGACACTAACGCGGTTATAGTCACCCTCAATTGAGTGCTTTAGAGCTGACGCTGCAACAGCAAACTCAATAGCCTCTTGTGTTGACTTACCTGAAAGAATTGAATAGATAAGTCCGCCGCCAAATGAGTCGCCGCCGCCTACGCGATCAACAATGTGCAAATGATATGATTTTGAGAAGCAGTAGTTTTCGCCATCATAAAGCATACCTGCCCAATCGTTATCACTTGCAGAAATAGATGAACGTAAGGTAATTGCAACCTTTTCAAAGCCGAACTTGTCAGCAAGCTGCTTAGCAACCGACTTGTAACCCTCATGGTTAAGCTTACCGCCGTAAATATCGGTACCTTCTGCCTCAATACCAAATACGTCCTTTGCATCTTCTTCGTTAGAAATGCAAACATCAACATACTGGCAAAGGTCGGTCATTGCTACACGCGCTTCATCGCGGGTCCAAAGCTTACCGCGGTAGTTGAGGTCACAAGAAATCTTAACGCCTTTAGCCTTAGCAGCCTTGCAAGCCTCACGGCAAATTTCTACAACATTGGGACCCAAGGCGGGAGTAATACCTGTAAAGTGGAACCAATCAGCGCCTTCAAAAATCTTATCCCAATCAAAATCTTCTTTTGTAGCCTGCTGAATAGCAGAATACTTGCGGTCATAAATACAAACCGAGCCGCGCTGTGAAGCGCCTTTTTCAAGATAATAAATACCTACACGTTCACCACCGCGAGTAATATTTGATGTATCAACACCAAACGAACGAAGTGAATCAACAGCAGCCTGACCAATAGCGTGCTTAGGAAGCTTTGTTACATAAGCGCTGTCCATACCATAGTTAGCAAGTGATACTGCAACATTAGCTTCACCGCCTCCAAAGGTTGCCTGCATCTGATCATTCTGAAAGAAACGGTAATAACCGTTGGGGGCCAGACGCAACATAATTTCACCAAAAGTAATAATTCTTGCCATTATCCTCTAATCTCCTTTAAAAGTTCAACAGCTTCTGCTGTAAGTTTTTCAATTTCATCAAATTTGCCATCGGTAATCATATCACCGGGAACCATCCAGCTGCCGCCACAAGCAAAGATTGCTTTACAGTTAAGGTAATCAGCAAGATTCTTAGGTCCGATACCGCCTGTGGGCATAAACTTAATCTTGGTATAAGGCGCCGCCATAGCTTTAATCATCTTAACGCCACCTGCTGCTTCCGCAGGGAAAAACTTAAGATAAGTCAAACCTAAAGACATGGCCTGCTCTACTTCGCTCGGTGTGCAAACACCCGGAATTATTGGATAACCCTTTTCGTTACAGTGCTTAACAACCATTGGATTAAGACCTGGGCTTACGATAAACGACGCGCCCGCAGCCATTGCGGCATCAGCCTGCTTAGGAGTAAGCACGGTACCCGCCGCTACAAGAAAATCGGGATACTCTTCGGCTATAAGCTTAATAGCCTCTTCTGCGGCATCGGTTCTGAAGGTTACCTCAGCACAGCAAATGCCGCCTTTTTTAAGAGCGGCAGCGAGTGGCACTGCGTCCTTTGCGTTGTCAATCTTGATAACGGGCACAACGCCGATATCACTGATTTTTTTAATTAAATTTTCCATTCTTTCTTCCTACCTTTACAAGAAATTATTTACATTCTAATTTTACCACATTACAAAATATTGTCAACAAATAATTAAAATATTTTATTGAGCAGCTTCCGCACTGGCTGTATCCTCGGTTTTCTCGCTTTTTTCGGCATTCTCAGCCTTTTCGGCTTCTACCTTAGGTGAATCCAAAGCTGTACCCTCGTGATTTTCACAAACACTCGGCACATTGCTCTTAGTATACCAACCCACTGATTTAGAAGGGCATCCGTCAGTAGCAAGTAATCCTGTCTCTGTGCAATAGTACCTATCTACAGCATAACTGCTCACACTATAATCTTTAGGCGCAAGACCCGTGTGTATTTTAGACATAACCGCACCCCACATTTTTAAAGCGATGGCACTGTCTGAAATGGTTTGCTGCGAGTCATAACCGCACCAACACGAAGCCACATAGTAGGGTGTTCCGCCTACAAACCAAAGGTCATTTGAATTGTTGGAAGTACCCGTCTTTGCGTAAATCTTCATATCCTTAATATATCCCGCGGCAGCCTTACCTGTACCGTTAGAACCGTAAACTACATTTTGAAGCAGCTTGTTCATAACAGTAGCAGTATCCTCGCTTATTGCAACCACAGGATCAATTTCTTCATTTGAGAGTACAACATCATTGTTCTGATCGTAAACGGCATAATAAAGAGTTGGCTCATAATACAAACCGCCGTTACCAAAAACAGCGTAAGCAGCTGCTGATTCCTTGGTTGTAATACCGCCGTTCGTACCGCCCATACCAAGCGGTGACAGATCAACATCAAATTCATTAAGTGTGGTAATACCCAATTTTTGTGTCAAAAAGTCATAGCAATTCTGCGGACCCAGCTTATTAACAAGATAAACAGGTATTGTATTTATTGAGCGTTCCAACGCATATTGTGTTGTTACCCCGCCCCAATAAGAGCTATACCAGTTTTTTGGGGTCCAGCCGTTATAGTTCGTCGCTGTATCGTTTAAAATAGACGAATAATGTATCAATCCACTTTCTATAGCGGGCGCGTAAGCCGCTATCGGCTTCATAGTCGAGCCCGGTTGACGCGATGCATCAGTTGCACGGTTAAAGCCCGAAAGTCCCAAGTTTACCGTCTTTTCACCTATTCCACCTGCAAGGCCGCGTATTCTGCCCTTATAGTCCATAATGGTAAATGAGCCCTGCAATTGCTGACCGTCTTTACCCGTAATTCCATACTTTTCAGAGTCCGAAAAAACCTCGTCTACCGCAGTTTGAATTTCAGGGTCAAGAGTCGCATAAATCTTATAACCGCCACTATAAAAATTCTCTGATGCATGCGCCTTATCCCAACCGTATTTTTCCATCAAATCGTTTGTAACATCAACAATCAGAGCATCAACAAAATAATTGTTTACTTCCGTTTCATTAAGATTGTCACGGGAAGCCACAAGATTAAGTTCTTCTTTTAATGCAGCATCATACTGTTCCTGATTTATATAACCCTGCTCTAACATAAAGCTTAATACCGTTTCGCGTCTTGCCTTGTTGTTTTCAGGATTATCCTCAGGGTCATAAATAGACGGTCCTTTGGTTACTGCCGCAAGACTCGCACATTCAAGCAGCGTCAACTCGCCAACGCTCTTGCCAAAATAATAATTCGCCGCAACCTCGACACCGTAAAGTCCGTGACCCATAGGTATGGTGTTAAGATAGCATTCAAGTATGGTGGATTTTGAGTACTCGCCTTCAAGATAACGCGCTCTCATAATCTCGCGAACCTTACGCATAGCGCTTTGCTCACGGTCGTCAGAAAGGTTTTTAACCAACTGTTGTGTTATTGTAGAGCCACCTTGCTTCGACGAATATATCGGTATAACCGTATTTATCACCGCGCCAAATGTACGCTTCCAATCAACACCGTAGTGTGTATAAAAACGCTTGTCCTCAATAGCCACAAATGCGTCTGCCAGTTGCTGCGGAATACCGTCATACTCTGTATTATCGGTTTTCTTTGCCTCAGTTTCATTGTACGGCACCCAAATTCTGTTAAACTCGCCGTGCAAGCGCTGGTACTCAACCCATCCATCACCCTCTTTATCCGCAACATAAATTGTTGTAGTAAAGTTCAGCTCCAGATCATTAAGGTTAACATCCATTGTACCGTCAACCATTGTAAAAGCATATACTAAAAATGTACCCGCAACAATACTGACGGTTATAATGCCAACCAGCATAACGGTCAGAAACATTTTTAAAAACCTTTGCTTGCCAAGCTTTTTCTTTGTGCGTTTGCGTCTTGCGTTATCGACCGCACCCGAAGAAAAGCTATTAAGGTCAAGCGACTCATTTTTAGGCTCTTCAGGCTCACTAAAGCTGAATATATCCTTATCATCCATTATAAACACCTCCGTCAAAAATGGACACAATTATCATTATACAAATACATTATACACCAAAACTTTCGTTTTGGGTAGTTACAATTTTTTAACTAATATTAACAAATTATTAAGGGCATACTAACTTTGAGGTGATTCTATGTATGTATTCATTAAAAAAATCCTGTTTCCTATACTGATTTTCATATCCGTTTTTATGTTAACTTTATATTATATCAATGATTACCAAGATGCAGAAACCTCTGTCAACTACACATTAAAGTCTTATAAAAACACCGTTGCATTATATAGCGGCGAAGAAATAGTCAAAATTTACAACAATATTGTCCTTAATACCCTACCCGAAAAAGACATTCAAAACTTTAATAGCGGCATACCCGTAGCAACCGTGACCCAGGCAGATGCCTACCTTGAAGATTTTGACGGATAAAGAAACAGCGGCATCTCCTGATGCCGCTTTAATTATTTAACAATCTCCCACAAATCATCCCGCGTTATCCCTGCGCGCTCAGCCGCTCTTTCAAGCCTTGCGTGCGAGCCTATAAACATAGACGGCTCGTGCGCATCAGAGCCAAAGTGGAATTTACATCCGCATTCCTTTGCTACCCGCAACATTTTTATATACGTAGGTGACAAACCCTCATCGTCAAGTTCTACTGTATTTCGGTAAACGCAAGCGTGAATTTCGATACTTTTATTATTTTCAGCCGCCAATGTATAGCACTCCCTCAAGGTTTCGTCGTTTATACCGTCAAGTACTTCCTGCTGCCACGGCGCGCATATCGGATAAAGCGGATGCGCAAAGCCTGTCGGTATTCCAAAATCCAATTTGCAAGCCGCCTTAAAATTTTCAACCATTATCTCCCACGCCTTGTCGGGCGTAGACAGATCAAAATCACCATACCTGTCCCTGAAATTAAAAATATGACTCGGTGCCAGTAATACATAGTCAAAATTCTGCGCCATTTCACAAGTTAAATACAACTCTTTACCATAAAAAATTTCAGCTTCGCAACCCATAAGAAATTGAATATTCGTTTGATTGCGCAACTTATCAATTTCTTGCTTTATCTGTAGGGTGCGCTCAACACCACCCCAATCATACAAATGATTTGATATCCCTAAAAGTTCAACCCCCTCAGCCTCGCAATGCGGCAGATAAGACTCTACCACAGCCGTTTTAGGTGCGCAACAGGATAAATTTGTATGTAAATGCAAGTCGGACTTGCATAATTTTTCAACAATCATTGATTTACCTTTTTCTCTTTAATGCGATAGTAAAAATAAAGTATTAAATCGGTGCTTACCATAACAAAGTTGAGTATGTAAACCGCAATAGAAAGCCAACCAAACCAACTGTCAATTTCTGCAATTTTCAAAAGCTTTGCTACTATGCCGCAAACATAACCGGTATCAATAAGTATCAAAAACATTAGGCTCTTACCCTTTGTTGATTTGTTTTGCAATGTTTTTAATATGTTATTGGGCCATGACAGACCAAATAACGCAATCATTATTGTTTCTAAAATGAGTGGTAAATTCATATTAATTCTCCCTTGATTACGGTATTAACCGCACTTTTAATTACATTCACTAAATTTTTATCATCACAGGCTTCAGGTGCGTATTTCACATCAAACGCATCCACACCAAAAAGCTTACAACACCAACAAAGCGTTACAGCATATCTGCCATAATTATATGACAAATGAAATCCATCACGATTAAGTGACAGTCCGCCGTGTTTATAATCAAATTCCTTTGTGTTTTCACGCAAATACTGTATCACGTCACCCGATGGTATAATCTCGGCATCTATACTTTCAGCCGCATTTTTATATGCAATACTCAAACACTCAAACATATAATATTGGTCATTGTTATAATTTTCAAAATTAACATTTTTAAAATCGGTTTCATATGCCCAGGTTTTATGTACATAAATTTTCGCATCAGGACAAAGCGCCTTTATCTCACGATACAAATCACACAAAAAAGGTTGATATGTTTCATATTGACCGCTAAAGTGACTTGCTTGTTGCAGGGTTATAATATCCCACTTTTCAGCCGTCAAAGCATCCTTTAAAGAAACTTTTTTAATCGCAATACATTTCTCCTGATAAAAATAAGCCTCCTCATTGTTGCAAAAATTATCCCAATGCATTTGAAGAGAGCACCCGCCTATGCACGCGTTTGCATAATAAATGTCAACACCGATACTTTTACAAGCATCATAAAGAAAACCGTGAGCATCCTCGGAAAAACTGTTACCAATACTTAATAATTTCACAACTCAACCCAACCGTAGCCATTATTTAGACAAAACCGCATTAACCGCCGATTTTATTACATTAAGCAATTTTTCGTCATCACATGCTTCAGGCGCAAAAGAAACGTCGTTTGCATTGCCGTCAAACAAAATGCAATACCAGGTAAGTGCCGCCGCATATCTGCCGTAGCCGAGTGACAGATGAAAACCGTCGCGATTAAGCGAAAGACCACCATTTTTATAATCAAACTCGGAGGTATTATCACGCAAGTACTGTATTACATCGCCACTTGGTATAAGTTCTGCGCCTATGCTTTTTGATGCTTTACTATATGCATCGCACAAGCACTCATACATTTTGTGTTGATCGTTGTCATAATTAGCAAAGCCACCAAGTTCACAATCACTTTCATACGCCCAGGTCTTGTGAACATAAAATCTTGCATCAGGACAATGTTCTTTTACTAAATTATACAAGTCGTTTAAATACGGCTGATATTTGTCATATAAACCGCTATGACCGCTCACCTGCTGAAAAGTTATAACATCCCATTTTTCAGCAGCCAAAGCCTCGCAAAGCGAGATTTTGCGTGTGGGCTCGCCCTTTATTTCGTAGTCG
>CAYLXT010000043.1:0-12687 GCA_964387615.1 uncultured Ruminococcus sp. | reverse complement strand
TCGGTGAGCTTTGCTACAAAGACGTAAAATACGCTGTAAACAACGGCGAAATCGGTGAAGTAACACAAATGCTTTACGATACTCTTACAGGTATTCAGTGGGGAAAGATTGAAGATACCTTCGGTTGGACAGTAAAACTTTAATAAAAAATGCAGTCAACAAAAGTTGACTGCTATTTTTTATAGTTTGTGTCCTTAGGACACAACATCGTTTTGAGCGTATGCTCAAACATCGTTTGACCGATAGGTCAACATCGTGTTATATTTCGAACACAAAATGATGTTACGCATAAACGATGTGGGCTTCGCCCAACGATGTTGCACTTTGTGCAAACTTATGCTATACTGAACTTAGAAAATATCGCATTAATAAAGTCAGGTGATTTATATATGGCAAAAATAATAGGCATTGCTCCAAAATCCCTTACAATAAAAGAAAATAATAGCTGTATGCAAGACCACTATCGTCTTGGCAATAATTATATCAAACGTGTAGCCGAGGCAGGCGGTATGCCTATGGGTCTTTGTCCCGTGGATAACTGGCTCCCTGCGGAATCACTTGAAATGTGTGACGCTTTTCTCGTGCAGGGTGGAGCTGAATTTTATCCTTATCATTTTCAGATTATTCATCACGCCCTCACACACGGTAAGCGTTACCTGGGTATATGCCTCGGTCAACAGCTTATCTACGTGTACTTTGAATTAAAACGCAGAGTTGAGGAACAAGGCTACGAAGGCGACCTTGTAAAAGCAATTTGTAAATACAGAAGAACACTTCCCCGTTCGCTGCAAGAAAAAATTCCAAACCACCGTCGCGATTACCCGTCCCGTGGTGACGAAGACACCGCTAAACACGACGTAGATATAGTGCCCGGCACCCTTTTACATAAAGTTTTGGGTCGCGACAAAATGCGTCTATGCTCTTTTCACAGTCTAAACACACCACCAACGCAAAAGGTAGTTACCATAAACGCGTGGTCTTCCCTCGGCGACAACGTAGTTGAAGGCACCGAATATGGCGATAATATTTTAGGAGTACAAGGCCACCCCGAAGCCGACAATCTGTTACCCGAATTATTTAATTTTATTACAAAAGATTAATATTTATAACAGCAGTCAACCAAAAGTTGACTGCTGTTTTTATCTCCTGCTTTTTCTATAATCAGTAGGTCGGCAACCACACTTTTTCTGAAACAGGTTTGAAAAATAGTGTATATCGGTATAGCCTAACCTTTCAGCGATTTCCCCTATTGATAAATTTGTGCTTGTAAGTAATGATTTTGCCGTTTGCATTTTGCGCTCAAGCTGATAGGCATAGGGTGTGATACCAAACTCTCGACTGAATAACTTCTGACAATAATCTTGTGAGCGAAAGATTGTTTTGGCAAGTTCTTTTACTGACACAAGGCGAGAAATATTTGAATCAAGATAGTTTTTTAGTTTCCTTGCTTCTTCACTGTGCATATTTTCCGCTACTGTCACCGACAGTTTTGAAATTATTTCTATAAAAATCCCCTGCAATACCGCTTGCATTTCGCTGTCCGGCATTTCAGATCTGATAACATCAACTATTCTTTCAAAGGTGGGTTTTAATCCGTTACCGTCAAAAAAATGTTTCCCCGAAAGTCCGTAGGCTAAAATTATTTGCTTGCAAAATTCACCCGAAACGTTTAAAAAGATTTTGTTAAAAGGGTTTTCACTGTCGGCATAATAATCGTGTTTTTCGCCCGATACAAGTAGATATACCGTATCTTTACCGACATAGTTCATTTTGCCATCCGCAAAAACATACCCTGCGCCGTCCGTCACGTACTCTATAACAAAAGTGTCAGCCTTTGTTCTGGTGATATGATATGTAGGGCTTGGATATGTCACCCCCGCAAGCGATATGTAAAAAGGTGTTTTTTTATCTACGTAAGCAAATGGTTTTAAAAATTCGTTCAAATTATTTTCCTCACTTTTATAATTAAAATGTGCATTTAATTTGTGATTTTAACTTATTATAATATAATTAATCTATAACTTCAAGGAGGAAATATTATGAAGATGCGTGTCCCTGCTACCCCTATTGTAAATATAGACCCTTATTTTTCAGTATGGTCCGAAGAAAATCTGCTTAAAAACACAATCCACTGGACAGGTGCGCCTAACAGTATGTCGGGCAGAGTTTTTGTTGACGGCACCGAGTATCATTTTTTAGGACTCAAAGACCGTGATATTCACGATATGACGGTTGAAAACGTAGAAATTGATGCTTTTTCTACAATAATTACATATACAAATGCCGCTATACGTCTGTTTGTACATTTTACCTCCCCACTTCTTCCAAATGATTTATACTATGCTTCACGTCCTGTGGCATACTGCAAGGTGTCATACGAAAGCATTGACGGCAAAGAGCATAACGTAAGCGTTAAATTTACCGCAAGCGAAGAGCTTGTTTTAAATAATAAGGGCGAAGGTCGCGCCTTGGCACATGATGTTGATATACCCGACGTTACTGCGATAAAAATGGGCAACGGTAAGGGAAATCCGCTTTGGCGCAGTGGTGACCTTGTGCGAATTGACTGGGGTTATCTGTATCTATGTGTTAAGGGAAATGGCACAGTAGACCACACAATGCTCGGTGATATGTACGCCATAAGCGTAGAAAAAGAACTAACAAACAATGCCTTGTTTCTTTTTGCCTATGACGATATAGACAGTATTCAGTACTTTGGCGATAATCTTAAGGCGTACTGGAGAAAGGACGGCAAAACCATAGAGCAAGCAATAAACGAGGCCGCTGACGAATATGACACTCTGATGACTCGTTGTAACGCTTTTTCAGATAAGTTAAGAGACAATGCCACCAAAAAAGGCAGTGAAAAATATGCCGAAATGCTTCTGCTCGGCGTTCGTCAAGTAATGGCGGCACACAAGCTTGTTGTAGATAAAGACGGTAATAATCTTTATATTTCAAAGGAATGCGCTTCAAACGGTTGCGCCGCTACAGTTGACGTTACCTATCCATCGGCGCCAATGTTTTTGCTTTACAATACTGAACTTCTTAAAGGTATGCTACGCCCTGTAATGCGCTATGCCGAAAGTGACGAATGGTGCTTTGATTTTGCGCCGCACGACGTAGGGCAATACCCGCTACTTAACGGTCAGGTATATGGTGTTAAACGAGAAAACGGAAAAGTAAACATTAACGCCAATATGCAGATGCCGGTTGAAGAGTGCGGCAATATGATTATTCTTTTTGCCGCTATATGCGATGCTGATGATGACGTATCCTTTGCAAAAGAATATATTGATACCATAAAGCAGTGGAGTAAATATCTTATAAAATACGGTCTTGACCCCGAAAATCAGCTTTGCACCGATGACTTCGCAGGTCACCTTGCGCACAACGTAAATCTTGCTATTAAAGCTATTATGGGTATTGCCGCTTATAGCCGAATACTCGCTCGCCTTGGCGAAAACGACGAAGCGCAAAAAATGATGGCTATCGCACGCGAATATGCCGCTTCGGTAGTAGAAAGGTCGAAAAACAGCGACGGCAGTTACCGTCTTGCCTTTGACATGCCCGAAACCTTCTCGCTTAAATATAATTCGGTTTGGGATAAACTATGGGGCACAAATCTTTTTCCACAAGAATTTTATGACGGAGAAATTGCGCGCTATAAAAAAGAAATGCTTCCCTACGGTGTGCCGCTTGACTCTCGCGAAAAATACACAAAATCAGACTGGATTTTGTGGGTTGCTTCCTTTGCCGAAACACAGCAAGATTTTGACGTACTTGTTGATTCACTCTGGTCGGCATATAATACAATGCGCACCCGCGCACCGATGACCGACTGGTATTATTGCGACACCGCGCAACTGCAGCACTTTCGTCACAGAAGTGTTATTGGCGGACTATTTATTAAACTAATGTTTTGATTTTACTTGTAATTTTTTAAAACTGTGGTATGATTAAGTCATACCACAGTTTACTTTTGAGGTGATTTTCGTGAAAATATTACTCGCAGGTGACTTTTGCCCTACCGAATACACAGACGAGCTTTTTAAAGCAAAGGATATTAAAACCCTTTTTGGCGATACAACATCGCTGTTTGAGGGCAACGATATTAACTTTGTAAATATGGAAGGTGCGCTTACCGAATCTGATGGTGGTATCGAAAAATTTGGGCCCTGCCTTAAAGGCACACCCATTGCCGCCGAGGTTATGAAGGAGCTTGGCATTAACCTTGTAGGCCTTTCAAACAATCATATTTTTGACTATGGTATTCAGGGTTATAAAGATACTGTTGCCGCTTTGGATAAGGTGGGTATCCCCTACACCGGTTTTGGAAACAATTATGAAGACGCGCGCAAAAACTATTATTTTGAAAAAGACGGTGAAAAAGTAGCCTTTGTTTGCGTTTGTGAAAGCGAATACAGCTACGCACTCCCCGACCGTATGGGTTCACGTCTTTATGACTGCTACGACACTATTGCTGACGTGCGCGAGGCGAAACAAAACGCCGATAAGGTAATTGTAATTTATCACGGCGGTAAAGAAAACTGCCGCTACCCCTCACCCCGTATGCGCAAGCTTACCCACGCGCTTATAGACGCAGGCGCTGACCTTGTTACCTGTCAGCACAGCCACTGCATTGGCTGTAGTGAATACTACAAGGATAAATTTATCTGCTACGGACAGGGCAACTTCCACTTTGTAAAGCCACTTCGCGATTACTACCCACATTGGCCGCTTGAAATTGTTGTTCGCTATGATACTATAACGGGCGAAATCGAGCGTATACCCGTAAATATAAACGACAATACAAACGGTATTGAACTTTCAAAAGGCGAAACAAAGCAACATATACTTGACACTATACGAGAACTTGACCGGAGCATACTTGACGGCAGTTATAAAAAAGGTTATTCCGATTACTGTGAGAGCGTAAGAGATGCTTATCACGGTTGGATTGGCCGAGCTTATTCAAAGGACGGCACCGAGCGTGATAACAAAATGTTTGGTCACTACCTTGACTGTGAAGCGCACCTTGATATGCTTTTAGAACTTAACAAAACCGCAAATCACACAAATGAAAAATAATAAACCTACCATTTTAAGGAGATTTAATATGAAAAAAACATTTAAATACATTGCTATTGTGTTATCACTATTTATTTGTGTTTTTAGTGTAGGTTGTAACAGCAACGATTTATCGGATATCAGTTCACTGCCAAATTATGCGCTTTACGATACTGTAAGTCTGGATAATCTTTCTTTTACGCCTGTAGAGGTTGCTCAAGTTCCGCCATCATCGGAGGCAGTTTTATCACCAAAAGATGGAAATGTATTTTTAATTGTTAAATTAGATGTTAAAAACAATTCCGAAGAAGACGCTATTATCTCGTCTCTTGGAATGTTTGTCGCCTATGTTGACGGCGAACAGGTTGATTTATCAATAAAGGCATATACCGCTTTAAATAATGTAGTTCAGCTTGACGGTTCCATTGCTCCAAACGAAACAAAAACCGGTCATTTTATTATTGAGGCTCCTGAAGAATGGCAAGAATTAAAATTAATTATTAAATCAAGTGTTTTATCAGACAACCGCGCACAATTTACCTTTTACCAGCAAATATAAAAATAACGGGCGGACATTATTTTTAATTTTAACACTTGACAAGCATTTTTCACTATGATATAATGCTATCAAATATTTTTAAATGCTTTGAAGGAATTATTTCTTTTCTTCCCTTCTTTTCAGAGAGTCGTCGGTTGGTGCAAGACGGTAAGAATATTTAAAGAAAGCCTCATTCCTGAGCAGAGTGGCTGAACGTATCTAAGGTTTGAATTCTTTAGTTTCAGTAAGCTGCTACGGTTTGTCCCGTTACAAAACACGAAGCTTGTTGGAGCTTTGGATGAGTTGGTAGTCTTATGCTACAAACAGGGTGGTACCGCGAAAATTTTAACTTTTCGTCCCTGAAGTAAAGTTTTAAACTTTGCTTCGGGTTTTTTTATTTTTATGACACGTCGACCAACACGACGAAAAAGGAGTTTTACTTATGAAACAAATCAAAATTGCAGATGCGACTCTCTGCCGCGAAAACAGTCACTTTAGCTTTAAAGAAAAAATTGAAATTGCAAGACAACTTGAAAACCTTAATGTAGATATTATCGAATTTCCTGAAATTGTAAATGCAAAGGCAGATATCCTACTTATTAAAACAATATCTTCTTTTGTTAAAACAAGTGTTATTTCGGTAGCGGCAGGCATTGGTGCTGATAGTGTAGACAACGCAATCACAGCGCTTTCGGCAGCAAAAAATCCTCAGATAAGAATTGAGCTTCCCATATCCCCCGTTGGTATGGAATACACCTGTCACAAAAAGCCCGACAAGATTTTGGCACATATTGAAAGCGCTATTACAAAGGCAAAGGCAGTAATCACTAACGTAGAATTCTGCGCAGTTGACGCAACCCGCGCCGAAGCGGATTTTCTAAAAAAAGCTATTGACACCGCTATTTCTGCCGGTGCTACAAGCGTATCGGTTTGCGACAGTGCCGCAAATATGATGCCCGATGATTTTGCTAACTTTGCGGCAGGTATTGCAAATGACTGTTCAGTGCCTGTGGGCGTTAAATGTGATAACAAAAACGGCCTTGCTATAGCTCAAGCGATTCTGGCTGTAAAATCAGGCATCGACTGTGTTAAGACCGCTGTTGACGGCACAACCGTACCGCTTGATATCTTTGCCGATATGATAAAGAATTGCGGCAACGATTATGGCTTTTCGTCAAACATTAAAACCACCGAACTTCACCGCATTGTAAAGCAGATTCGTTGGGTAACAGGCGCCGCGCAAAGTAACAACGCCGCTATTAAAACCGCCGATGATACTGCAGTTCATCTTGATAAAAATGATACTATCGAGGCTGTATCTGCTGCCGCCGCAAAACTTGGCTATGATCTTTCTGAAGATGATAAAGCAAAGGTTTATGAAGAGTTTTTGCGCGTAGCCGCTAAAAAGAACGTTGGCTATAAAGAACTTGAAGCCATTATCGCAAGTGTTGCGCTTCAGGTACCTGCAACATACACTCTGGTAAATTACGTTATAAACTCAGGCAATATTATTACCGCTTCTGCTCAGATCACCATCAAAAAGGGTGACGAACAAATGCAGGGTATATGCATTGGTGACGGTCCTATTGATGCCGCTTTCCTTGCAGTTGAGCAGATAATCGGTCACCACTACGAGCTTGACGATTTCCAGATTACTTCGGTTACCGAAGGTAAAGAGGCTATGGGCTCGGCTATTGTAAAACTTAGAAATAACGGTAAACTTTATTCCGGTAACGGTATTTCTACCGACATTATAAGTGCCAGCATACGCGCGTATATTAACGCCGTAAACAAGATCGTTTACGAGGAGGCAAACTAATATGAAATTATCATTTTCCACAAAGGGTTGGCACAACAGCTCTTTTGACGAATTTTGCGACATAGCGGTTGATTTGGGCTTTGGCGGTATTGAACTGCACAATGTAAATAACCGCCTCTTCACCGACCGTGACGGTGCTTTCCACGATTACGCAGCAGCTGCTACCGCACGCAGACTTTATGAAAAGAAATTACAAATTCCTTGTATAGATGTGCTTTGTGATATTGGCGCGGCAAGCAAGGCAGATGCCGCTTTACAAGAATTTTTAAAATGCGTAAACATTGCATCTAATCTTAATATTTCATTTATAAGAGTAAAGGCTGAAAAAGCGGTTGACGAAAGCGCCGCTCGCGACACCGTTATTTCTTTTATTGAAAAGGCTTTGCCTATCGCCACCGATAAAGGCATCACCATTTTGATTGAAACATCAGGTCTTTTCTGTAAAACCGCCGATTTGCGCAATACTTTAGACCAATTTGCCTGTGATAATCTTGCGGCGCTTTGGAATATATCTGCCGCCTACTTTGAGGGTGGCGAAAGCTCCGAAGATATTATTAAAAACTTAGGTGCTTACATTAAGCACGTTCATATAAACGATGCCGAAAAAACCGCCGACGGCGTAGAATTTTGTCTTATTGGCGAGGGCGAATTGCCTATTGGCGATATGATGCTCGCGCTTCGTTCGGTAAACTATGACGGTTTTGTATCTCTTGTTTGGGACCCTACGTGGTGCACCGAGCTTGACGATATGGAAATCATATTCTCACAGTACGCGGGCTATATGAAGCAGTACGGCGATACATCTAAAAACGAGCGCACATTCTACTACAACAAAAGTCACACGGGCAAATTCGTTTGGAAAAAGGATTTGCTTATTGACCTTACATTTTCAGAAGTGCTTGACACAATGGTTGAGTGCTTCCCCGACCAGTACGCCTTTAAATACACAACACTTGATTACACCCGCACATATTCAGAGTTTCGCGACGACGTTGACACCTTTGCCCGCTCGCTTATCTCTATGGGCGTAAAGGCGGGTACTCACGTAGCTGTATGGGCATCTAACGTGCCACAATGGTATATTGCATTCTGGGCTACCGTTAAAATCGGTGCGGTTTTGGTTACCGTTAACACTGCTTACAAAATTCACGAGATTGAATATTTGCTCAAGCAGTCAGATACCCATACCCTTATTATGACCGAAGGCTCAAAAGACACCCACTACGGTCAGATTATTGCCGAGCTCTGTCCCGAGCTTGAAAACACAAAGGTAGGTTCTCCGCTTCATAGCCGCAGACTGCCTTTCCTTCGCAACGTAATCACCGTTGGCTACTCTCAAAAAGGTTGTATGACCTGGGGCGATGCTATTGACCGCGCGGCTCAGGTGCCTGTAAGCGAGGTTTACCGTATGGCTGCCGCTGTTGACAAGGACGATGTTTGCAATATGCAGTATACATCGGGCACCACAGGCTTCCCCAAGGGCGTTATGCTCACACACTATAATGTTGTAAACAACGGCAAATATATCGGCGACCATATGGATCTTTCCACCGCCGACCGTATGATGATTCAAGTACCTATGTTCCACTGCTTTGGTATGGTGCTTTCTATGACATCTTCAATGACACACGGTACTACAATGTATCCTCTGCCATATTTTTCACCAAAGCCTGCGCTCGCTTGCGTCCACAACGAGCACATTACCACCTTTAACGGCGTGCCCACAATGTTTATCGCTATGATGCAGCACGAGGACTTTTCAAAAACCGACTTTTCATATATTCGCACAGGCATTATGGCGGGCGCTAACTGCCCTGCCGACCTTATGAAAAAGGCTACCGAGGTTATGAACATGAAAGAAATAGTTTCGGTTTACGGTCAGACCGAGGCAAGTCCGGGCTGTACCATGAGCAGCTACTACGATTCACTTGAAGTTCGTACCGAAACTGTTGGTAGCGCGTTTGCAAATGTTGAGTGTAAAATTGTTGACCCCGAAACAGGCGAGGATTGTCCCGACGGCGTAAACGGCGAATTTGTTGCTCGCGGCTATAACCTTATGAAAGGCTATTATAAAATGCCACAGGCTACCGCGTCTACCATTGACGCTGACGGTTGGCTTCACACAGGCGACCTTGCCTGCCGTACACCCGATGGCAATTACAATATCACCGGCAGACTTAAGGATATGATTATCCGCGGCGGCGAAAACATTTATCCCAAAGAAATCGAGGAATTCATTTATACCTGCGACAAGGTTAAGGATGTTCAGGTTATCGGTGTGCCCGACAAGCGTTACGGCGAAGAAATTATGGCTTGTATCATCCTTAAAGACGGCGAAACTATGCGTGAGGAAGAAATGAAACAGTATATTGCCGACCATATGGCTCGTCATAAGGTGCCGCGTTATATTGAGTTTGTAAAATCATTCCCGATGAATGCTGCAGGTAAAATCCTTAAGTACAAGATGCGTGAGGACGCCGCAAAGCGTTTGGGACTCGCCGAGGAGTAATGATAGATGTTAGATAACAAATTTACCGTTATCGACTCACACTGTCATATTTATCCTGAAAAAATAGCAAAACCTGCGGTCACAAGCACCGGCAGGTTTTACGATATGACAGCGCTCGGTGACGGCACTGTAAATTCTTTATTGCAATTAGGCGAAAGCGTGGGTATAGACCGATTTGTTGTGCAATCGGTGGCAACCACTCCTCATCAGGTTAAAAGTATTAACGAATTCATCGCACGTGAGGTTTCTGACTTTCCCGATAAGCTCATTGGTCTTGGCACGTTACATCCTGAAAGTGATGATTTAAAGGGCGATTTAGCACATATAAAAGAACTTGGTCTTCACGGCGTGAAGTTACACGCTGATATTCAGAAATTCAGAATTGATGATCCTCTGTGCTTTAAGATATACGAGCTTTGCGAACAAGAAAACCTACCCGTTTTGATGCACACAGGTGATTACCGTTATGATTATTCCAACCCTGACCGCTTGGTTCCCGTTTTAAACACCTTTAAAAAGCTTACTGTAATCGGCGCGCATTTGGGCGGTTGGTCGGTTTGGGATGAGGCAGTAGAGAAATTATCGGGTTATGAAAACTTTTATGTTGATAGCTCATCAAGTCTTTACGAATTGCCCATAGACCGCGCAACCGAAATAATACGCACTTACGGTACTGAACGCGTTTTGTTCGGCTCAGATTTCCCCGTATTTTCGCCCGATATTGAGTTAGAGCGATTTATGGCACTTCCCCTTACTGACGATGAGCGCCGTATGATACTCAGCGAAAACGTTTTAAAACTTTATAACATAACATAAAAGAAAGGAAGGATTTTTATCCTTCCCTTTTTCTTTTACTCTAAAATATAAATCTCTACATTTCTGCGACCAAATGCAGTGCAAGCGGCTTTGCTTGTCATAAACAAGTCAACATTGTTAGGGCGAGAATTTATAAATCCGCCCGTATCGGCCGCTACAGCATAACCGTAAATATAACTGCCGTCGCTTGATTTAATGTACATTTTTGTACCATAAGGAATTACATCAGGATTAACTGCAATGTAACCCGGCTGTGGCGATACGCCTGTTGAGCACTTGTTACCTGTATAGGTGTACGCCGTTGCCTGAACGGTTATGTGCTTTGTATAGTTTACGGGATTACCGTTTTCATCAAGCTCTATAGGAGAAGACGGTGTAAGAGTAGAAACCGATTTTACATTCTCGCTTGTTTTTACAGCTGCCTTTTTGGTGCCAACGGTTTTCGTACCGTCTACAGCAGCGCTGAGTGTTATGCGACTGTCAACAACAGTTTCAACCGTAACGCCGTTTACAACCTTAGCGGTGTAATTAACCTGCTGCTCGCCGTCCTTACCTTCGGTAAGTGTGGTTGTACCTGCGTCTAATTTAGATGAATAAACGGTATTAACCGTGCAGGGTATAGCTTCGGTATAGCTACCGGAAACATAATCAATGTTTGTGTAGTCAATGTACGCGGTATCACTGATAAGAGTATCGAGCGAAGGTTCAACCATATCGTACTGGTCAACGGTGTAACCGGCACTTTCAAGAATCTCGCCTACTGTCGATTCTATTGCATAGCTTTCAACGGTTTTTTCACCTACAGTTATATAAACAGGAAAAGTATATGCTAAAGCAATATTTGTAATTTTGTCTGTTGCGCTTACGCTTAAAACCTTGTACTTATCAGAACTAAAACCTGCAACGGTAATTGCTGACTCAACATCATTTGAAAGCGTATGAACTTTATGTGTTTTTTCGCCGTCGGTTACGGTAAATGTATTTACAGTACCAAAAAGTAAGGTCGCTGCGCAGATAGCGGCAATCAAAAGCATTGCCACAAGCGGCATACGCATCTGCAAAAGCTTTGCAAAGCTACCGCTTTTGTTAAATCTAAGCATCTAACTACTCCTTTTTTAATATGTTTCACATTTTAATTATATGGCGTTTTGCGCCAACGATGGTTATTATACCCCCTTTTTTTAACTATGTCAAACATATAAAAAGGTGCGTTTTTGTGCAAATTGACTAAAAAATAGGCATTTTTAAAAGGTTACAACTTTGTAACCTTTGGTTTTTTGGGCTTTTATGTCAGAAAATGTCAAAAGAATTGTCAAACCTTCCAAAATTGCCAAAACAGTCTTTTTGAACCCTTAATCTATATATAGTATATTGCGTTAATTTTGCACATACAATATATATTTACGGGCAAAAAACATTCCCTCCCTATTGGGCAATGTCATTAAGTTAAGATATTGCTGCATTGTGTGTTCTTTTTTTAAAACACTATATGTATCACAACACTTTTAAATTTGTTTGTAAAGTAGAACATTATAACGATTGGTTCATTGCTTATAATTATAAATACATCGCAGAGGCAATTTTTCTCTGCGTAGGGGCGAGCATTGCTCGTCCGCCCGATTTTTGCGTTAATTCGCTTTTTGTCATTGCGAGCGGCGGTAGCCGCGTAGCAATCCGTTGTTTTATCGGACCGTCCGGGAGGCCGGTCCCTACGATATAATTTTTATATCCGTGCGACAGCACACCGAAATTTATTTGCCGCAAGGCAAATATACATCATTAAGGCGCAAGCCTTAACATCATTGTGCCTTTGCACACATCATTTTGCGGTAGCAAGGCATCATTTTACAGTCTTTAAGATTCTTCGTGGCAATCAATCGCTCTTTGTCATTGCGAGCACCGTTAGGTGCGTGGCAATCCGCTTCTTTGGGGATT
>CAYLXT010000042.1:0-13182 GCA_964387615.1 uncultured Ruminococcus sp. | reverse complement strand
GTCAAAGCGGCATATATCAAGTTTACCTGCTACATTGGTCCCGAAGGTTGCGAAACGAAACACTGGTGCGGAGTTCCCGACGAACTTCTCCCACAAGAATTTGTAGTCGACTGGCTAAAAGTATATAAATAAATACAATGTAGGGAACAACCTATGCGTTGTTCCGCAAATAATAAAACCGTAAGTCTTTTTTTAGACCTACGGTTTTGTCATTCTATGTTTTATTATTTAATATGAAAACCTGATCATATTCCAAGAATGCTTTTTTAGTAAAAGCTTCTGATTTGAAGATTTTTCGCCCTTTAGTTCCCTTGAATTCGGCAAAACGCTCTGCCTGTCCTTTGTATTTTTCTCCTTAAGTTCATCGCAATACAGCTCTATATGCTCTTTAACAAGAGCTGTATCAAAACCGCTAAGCTCCAACGCTAAATCGACATCTTCATTTAAAGAACGATTTACTGCAAAAACTGTAATTTCGCGTTTTTCTTCGTTGACTACAACCGAGCTTTCTATATAAGGAACGGTTAATTTATCGGTTGTTATATACACATCACATTCATTAACCGTTTTTAAAACCTTACCTCTGCCAAAACGTGACGCATACATATATGGGTAAAATATGGTCTGCGCCCAAGCCTCTCCGCCGTTTTCGGTCATAATCGGCGCTATAACATTTACAAGCTGCGCAAGACAGGCAATTTTCACACGGTCGCAGTTATTCTGCAGTGTCATCAGCATACAACCAACCAACAGCGCATCTTCGAAATTATAAACATCCTCTAAAAGCGGCGGCGCAATCTGCCAATCCTCCACCTTATCTCCGCCACTGTGATACCATACATTCCACTCATCAAGAGCAAGATTTATTTGTTTTTTTGAATGTTTTTTAGCCTTAACCGTGTCGCACATAGCAATAACCGATTTAATAAACGCATCCAAATGAACCGACCTGCCTAAAAAATCAGCGGCATTATTGCTTTGATTGCCGTAATATTGGTGAAGTGAAATATAATCCACATTTTCGTATGTATGGTCAAGTACAGTAAGCTCCCAATCACCAAAGGTCTTAAGCTCACAAACCGAACTGCCGCATACTACCAACTCAATGCTTGGGTCAACCCATTTCATAAGCTTTGCCGATTCATTTGCAATGCGACCATACTCTTCGGCTGTTTTATGCCCTATTTGCCAATCGCCGTCCATCTCGTTTCCAAGACACCACGTCTTAATAGCAAAAGGTTTTTGAAATCCGTTTTGTTTTCTTAGATTAGCATAATAGGTATCGGTATCTGCGTTGCAATATTCAACCAAATTTTGCGCGTCTTTTGCGCCGCGCGTACCAAGATTTACCGCCATATTTATCTGAGTTCCTGCTTCACGCGCCCATTCCTGAAATTCGTCAATTCCTACCTCATTGGTTTCTATCGACTTCCACGCAAGGTCCTGTTTTTTGGGCCTTTTTGACTTGTCACCTATACCGTCTTCCCAATTATAGCCCGATACAAAATTGCCACCCGGATATCTTACAATCGGCACATCAATTTCTTTTACAAGCTTTAAAACATCTTCTCTAAAGCCAAAATCATTTGCGGTTTTATGTGTCGGCTCATAAATTCCCCCGTACACACACCTTCCCAAATGCTCTACAAAAGAACCGTAAATTCGCTTATCTACTTCGCCTACTACAAAATTTTTATTAACAATAATTTTTGCTTGCAAAAAAGTTCCTCCTAATCCTCAATGGCCGCTTTACGCGAAAGAATATTTTTAAATATTTCGGGGTCAAATTTTGGTTTTCTATCGTATGTATAAAGTCCGTTTTGCTCCTGCTCAACATCGGTAAGCTGTGTGTAGCAAAGACCGCATATATATTTGTTATCAAGCAAAATGTCAGCAAGACCCTTAAATCGCTCAACAAATTCTTCGGCAGTCTTCGGTGCATTACCGTAACTCCAACCATCCTTGTCATTCCAGCCTATACCGCCGTATTCACTTATAAAGAACGGCTTTTTACCGTCATAACTCTGACGAGCTTTGAAAGCCGAATAAAAATCAAACACATTACTATTTCCAAGCGGTATATAGTGTGAGACAAAAACTTCTGGATTTTGCTCGTAATCGTGCAGATCATAAATATCGGTTTCTACATGATAGTTACCACTTGTGTCAATGCACGGACGTGTTATGTCAGTAGCCTTTGTAACCTTGTAAACCAATCTTAACAAATCGTCATACTGCTTTCTGCCATTTTGATCCCAGGTTTCGTTAAATGGACACCAGCCTATAATCGACGGATGGTTAAAATCACGCTCTAACACCTCTAACCATTCGGGCAATATAGCATAAATACCATCAGCATATGAGTGGTCAACTCCCCAGTTCGGATACTCACCCCATACAATATATCCCAAACGGTCACAATGATAAAGAAAACGCTCTTCAAAAACCTTTTCGTGAAGTCTTGCGCCATTAAAACCCATTGCAAGTGAACGCTCAACATCAGCGCGTAGCTCGTCGTCGCTTGGTGCGGTATAAATTCCGTCAGGATAAAAGCCCTGGTCCAACACAAGACGCTGAAAAACCGACCTTCCGTTAATTAAAAATTTGTTACCATCAAGACATATATCACGCAATCCAAAATAACTTTCCACGCGGTCTTCACCGTAACTAAGCACTAAATCATAAAGTCTGCCGTTACCCACTTCCCACAAATGCTTTTCTGTAAGATTTATTGTTATGTTAACGACTCCGCCGTTTGATACGGTCTCTACCCTGCCTACAGGATTTTCGTCATAAAAGGCTTCGGCAACCAGAGTGCCGCTACCGCAAAGCTGTGCACTTATGTTTACCATAGCATTATTTATGTTAGTTGTGTATTTTACAGATTTTATATAGGTCTTTGGCGTAAACTCAAGCCACACCGTCTGCCAAATACCTGTAGTGCGAGTATAATGACAACCCCAAGAGGCATATTGCTCACACTGCTTGCCCGATGGCACCATACGACTGCGCGTATCATCAACCGCGTGAACGGTAACCGTGTTTTTACCTGCAGTTACATAATCGGTTATATCAAACTTAAACGAAACATATCCACCTTTATGACTGCCGCACTTTTTGCCGTTAATATAAACAGTCGCTTCATAATCAACCGCGCCAAAGTGTAACACAACGCGACCTTTTAACTGCTCATTGTCAATTTCAAAATCTCGCTTATACCACACAGCGTTCATAAAATCAACATTTCCTATTCCCGAAAGTTTACTTTCAGGACAAAAAGGCACATTGATTTTCATTGAAAATTCTTGAGTCTTTTCAAAAAGATTTCTTTCTGCACCGCTATTGCTGTTATCAATCTCAAACTGCCACTCACCGTTTAAATTAAGCCAGTTTTTACGCATAAACTGCGGTTTTGGATGCTCTATTCTGTAAATCATTAGATCAACTCCTTTATTTCAAGAATACCAAATCGCCTTAAAACTGTAAAGTACATATTCTATAAAATTGTTGACATATTCTCTTTTTTAAGGTGGATTATATATGGTGATATTATGTTTAAAGTTACTTCTATCAGACACGCATTTCCCGAAAAAGCAGGCTTTTTTATAGATAGACCCAACGGTCTTGATGAATTTTTGCTTTTGCACTTCTATAATAGCGTAGAAATTATATTGCACGGTAAAAAAATAATAACCGAGCCTCACGCCGTAATTCTATATAATTCCGATACACCCGAATATTACAAAAGCTACGAACCGCTACTACACGACTGGTTTCATTTTAAAGCCGACAAAAAAGACTTTACACTGACAAACTTAAAATTTGATAAAATTTATTATCCCAATAATTACAATTTCATCACCGAAATAGTTGCCGAATTAGAAAACGAATTTTTCAAGGATGAAAACCACAAAGATTTTTTATCGGATATAAAGGTAAAAGAATTACTTGTAAAACTTGATCGCAATATTACCGATAATAAAGATGATTTGTCAAAATCAGAATATATTAAAGATTTTCGTTATCTGAGAGGCGAAATCTTTTCAAATCTTGATAAAAACTGGACCGTTGGTAATATGGCAAAGCGTCTTGGTCTTAGCGAATCACATTTTTATCTGCTTTATAAAAAAATCTACGGCATTACTCCAACCGCAGATTTAATAAATGCCAAAATTAACAGTGCAAAAAATATGCTGTTGTTCAGGAATATGCGAGTAGATGATATCGCCACGGAACTCGGCTACAATAATACAACCCATTTTATAAGGCAATTCAAATCAAATGTGGGTGTTTCCCCCACTGCATACCGAAACGAATTTAAAAACGGAAGGTTCTAAAACCTTCCGTTTTTAAGTTTTTATGAAATGTCATTTGCTAAATGGATTATCGTTATTATCATAAATCTGACAGATAATATTTTGTATTTTAAGGGCTTCTTCACCTGATATTTCAAGTTCTTCCTCGCCCTTTACAGCATTGTAAAACTGTCTTATCTGCACTGCGTGTTGAAAGCCCCAATAGTCCTTACCGCCTGTGTATTTAAACATATCGTCGGGTTTGTTGGTAGCGGTCTCAACAGTGCCGTCCTTATATCTTACCGTCGCTTCATCATACGAGAAAACAGCCTTACCGTTTTCACAAAGAAGACGTATTTCAATCGGGTCATCACAAAGATAGTTGTTCATCGCAAAGAAAGAAAGCAATGCGCCGTTTTCATACTTAATAAGACCTTCGCCCGTATCTTCAACAACCATTATCTCGTGATTACGATTGTGAAGTGTTGACTGTACTTCAACAGGTTTACTGCCTATCATCCAGTTAGCAAGGTCAATTGAGTGAATGGCCTGGTCAATAATAACGCCACCACCCTCTTTATCCCAAGTACCCTTCCAGTCGGAATGATCGTAATAATTGTCGGGACGATACCACGTAAGCGTTGTTCTGCCGCATTTAACGGGTCCAAGTTTACCGTCTAAAATACGCTGTTTTACAAGCTGTGAAGGCGCATTGTAGCGGCACTGGAAGATAACGCCGTAAAGCACACCGCATTCTTTTGCGGTTTCGACTGCCTTGACAGCATCTTCATATTTAATGCTCATAGGTTTTTCGCTTAGTACATTTATACCTGCTTTAAATGCATCAATTGCCACAGGCACATGCAAATAATGTGGCAAACAAATATTTACAGCGTCCAACTTCTCACACTCAAACATTTTTTTATAATCGGTATAAACCTTGCCGCCGTATTTTTGCGATGCCGCGATTGCGCGGTCCTCTTTTACATCACAAACTGCAACCAATTCTACATCGCTGAAAGCCTTGATAGAATCAAGATGCATAACCGAAATATTACCGCAGCCAATGACTGCTACTCTTAGTTTTTCCATAATATCCTCACAAATTATTAAGTATATCTATAACTGTTTCCAGTTCGTCGGGTTTAACCCTTTCGGGTGTTGTGTCATTTTTTACACAATCCTTAAAATACGCAATTTCAACCGCATACGCGCCACTCTTTGGCAGGTTTATTTCACCTGTGTCGCCTGTTGCCGCTTCTTCAAGACTCACAACATTTCCACCGCGCTCATAAATTTTAAGACCCTGACCCTCGTTTGAAATTACTGCATCTTCAAACTGGAAACGGAACTGCGCAGTAAATGGATATCCACAAGCAAACCAAGATGACTCTGCATTAATAATGAAATCGCCAAAATCGTATGTAACGTTAATAAAGTCCTGATCAGGTAGCTTTGTACGATATGATTTAATATCCTTTGGAGCGCCAAAAGCATAAATCATAAAGTCTAAGTCGTGAATATGAAGGTCATATGGTACAAAACCACTGCGTTTTTCGTCGCGCATCCAGTTGTCCCAGCTCCAAGCCGGGAAAGCGCTGAGTCGTTTCATATTACCAAAAAGCAATTTACCGTATTTACCGCTTTCATAAACGCTCTTAACAAACTCATATTCACGCCAGAAACGTATTACGTGAGCCACCATAAACTTCACATTGTTCTTTTCAGCCGCATCATATACGCGCTTAACATCGTCGCGATTAAGTGATATAGGCTTTTCGCACAATACGTTAATTCCGTTATTCATAGCCTTAATAGCATAATCAGCGTGTAAATTGGTTGGAAGACAAATATCAAGAATATCAAGCGTTTCGTTTGCGAGCATATCATCAAAATCGGTATAATGTCTTATATCAGGATACTTTTCCATTTGCTCGGGTCTTACGTCGCAAAGTGCTACAAGTTCAACATCATCAAGAGCAAGCCAACCGGGAATATGCGCGCCGCTTATACCGCCAACACCTATTAAACCAACCTTTAGCATAGTTTTATCCTCCGTAAACCTCATTTATAATCTGGGTTAAATAATCCCTTGCGTGAATTATATCGGGTTGTTGCTGTTCATTCCATATTTCACGTTCAATGGTAACGTAACCATCATACTCAAGTTCTTTAAGCTTTTTAAAGAGTGCCTTAAAATCAACCTTACCGTCACCAAGACGAACTTCTGTACCAAGCGAATGACCGTTTGTTGGATAGAAACCGTCTTTTGCGTGAATATTACGTACATATTTGCCGAATACATCCAAAGCATCTACAGGATTTGCTCTACCATAAAGGATAAGATTAGCTGTGTCAAGGTTGATACCAAGGTTATCCATATTCACCTTTTCAAAGCAACGCATCATTGTAACAGGTGTTTCCTGACCTGTTTCAAAAAGCAACCACTGACCGTTTTTCTTGAGGTGTCCTGCAACTGTTCTTACTGCAACGCAGAAAGGAGCAAACTGTGGGTCGTTTGGATTTTCGGGAATAAAGCCCATATGTGTAATAACATCGGTAACACCAAGCTTTTTCGCCCAATCGGCACCATCGCAAAGCTGCTGAACACGCATTGCGCGATATTCGGGCGGTACAAGACCCAATGTCAACTGACCATCATAAAAGTCCCAAACTACAGGTCCTGACCAGCCACACCAAAATGCCGAAATTGTAATTCCGTATTTTTCGGTAAGCTCGTTAACCATAGCGGCATTTTCATCGGTCCAGTCTTTTGGATTCCAGGAACCCAACTGACAGTTGTCAAAACCAAAAAATACGAGTTGCTCAAAATACTTCGCAAGTTTTTCTTTTTCTGCAAAATGTATCATGTTACCTATTTTCATTATAATTTTCTCCTTAAAGGATTGATTTTTAAGTAATTTTATGATAGCATATACAATAAATCAGAAATTAGAATTTTTTGACTTTAATTTGTAATATTTTGACCATTACCTTAGGAGTACAATTATGCAACTAAATTATAAAAAAGAACTGACCCCTGTAGTCTTTGGCGAAACGTCGGTAAAAATACTAAACACTCGTCTTGCTGCCAATATGTCGGGATTTGATCAGCACTGGCATGACAGAATCGAACTGCATCTGGTAAAGTCAGGGTGCCTGCAGTTAAACTGTAACGACCAGCAAATAAATGTTCAACCCGGCGAACTCTCAATTGTGTCCCCCACCGTGTTGCATAGCGGCAAATCAAGCAGTGAAGGTTATGAATGCTATGTCATAATGTTTGAGGTTGCCGACCTGTACAATGGCACTGTTTCGGCAAAACAGTATATAGAGCCAATAATTAATGGAGATATACGCTTTCAGTATAAAACAAATAATACAAAAATAGTAAGTCTTGCCGACCGTATTGTCCAGATGCAGTTAAACCCAGAAAATTATCATCCACTTGAAACCGTAGGTTGCCTTTACCGTCTTTTAGGTCTGCTCTGCCAATATTGCATTGCCAACGGCAATTCTTTGCTTTTAAAAAATGAAAGTTTTGACGATGTTATAAGTTATATCAACTCAAACTTTACAAAAGATATCTCTGTTTTAGATATAAGCAAGCGTTTCGGCTACGACGAATCGTACTTTTGCAGAAAATTTAAAAAGTCCACCGGCATTACCGTAACAAATTATATACGCACTCAAAGACTTGAACACGCACGCAGACTCCTTGAAAAAACAAAAGAATCTATCAGACACATTGCAATGTCCTGCGGATTTATTGATGCGGCATATTTTACAAACTGTTTTAAGGCTATGTACGGAATATCCCCTACAAAATACCGTGCTAAACAGTTGAACGAAAATAAAATAAAATAACAAAAAAGAGTCCTATCCCCGAGATAAGACTCTTTTTTTAAAACACATTAATTACTTGTTAAATGCAATAACGTTAGCAACAAGTGCCAAAACAAAGAACGCAATTATAGCATACTTTGTCCAGCTTGCAAGCTTTGCATTAACTGTGCGCGCTTTGTTTTTAGAAAGGAATGTATCAGCCGCACCTGAAATTACACCGTTAACACCTGAACGATGACCCTGCTGAAGCAAAATAACAGCGATAATAATAATGCAAACCAAAGCCATAACTATTCCTAAAATAATTTCCCAAGCAGTCATTTTTAAACCTCCAAATATAATAATCGGTTTCCCGTAAAATTCGCAATAACTATAATAACACATAATTATTGATTTTGCAAGCATTTTTTTATTATTTGTTATGACAATTGCAGCCTCCGAAAAGTTTATCTATATTAAGACGCTTTTCAGACTCATTTTTTATAAATTGAAGCGTGCGAAACAGATCAATTGGCGCACAGTCAGCATAAAAAGTGTCAAGCACAAAATTTTCCGCCGCTACATGTAATGCGCTTCTTAGTATTCCGTCCGCAAGCGGTATATCACCCTGCGGCTCAACCGCAAAAACCGTCATTGTTTTTTCGGTCAGACTATAAAGACAGTAACCCAGAACCTCATTCCCTGTTCTTGCTATAACACAACCCGAATTGTCATCAGTATCAATATTATGATTTTTAAACAAAGCTTCGATTTGCGCCCTATCTTTACAGGGTAAAACACTTATCATTGTTCATCATCCTTAGATTTTGAAATATTTTCAAGACGGGTAAGCTCTCTTTCGTTAAGCTCACGCCAGGAGCCCGGTTTTAATCCGCCTAATTTTACACCTGCAATTTCTATGCGCTTTAGCCTTAAAACATCAAGTCCCACTACATCGCACATTTTTCTTATCTGACGGTTTCTACCCTCTTGAATAATGAAATTAAGTACCGTTCTATCCTCGCGGCGTTCAATTACAAACACATCGCAAGGCAGTGTCTTTTTGCCGTCAATAACAACACCCTCGCAAAGCCTTTTGATTTGATCATCATCTACAGCGCCACCTACCGTTACACGATAGGTTTTGTTTACGTGACTCCGCGGATGTGTAATTATATTTGCAAGCTCGCCGTCATTCGTCATAATAAGCAAGCCTTCGGAATCGCGGTCAAGGCGCCCTACGGGAAACACCTTAACGCCCACATCTTTTACAAGATCAGCAACATTCTTGCGGTCAAACTCATCGCTTAAGGTTGTCACATAGCCGCGCGGCTTATGAAGCATTATGTAAACCTTTTGCGTAACGGGAACAACATTTTTACCCCTTACGGTTACCTTATCTCTCTTGGGATCTACCTTATCACCAAGTGTTGCTACTCTGCCGTTAACACGCACTTTACCCTGTTCTATTAATTCTTCAGCTTTACGGCGCGATGCTATTCCACACGCCGACAAATGCTTTTGAAGTCTTATTTTACTGTCTTTCATTTTAAACTCCTAAACTCGTGAGAGCACACTTTTAAATATTTCAAAAAATAAAATAATTTTATTTTGTTTGTATTCTATATTCTGCTTGGCAACAATCTGCAAATCGCACACCAAAACATCATTACAGTAATAGCCGATACTACCGATTTTCTGTCCTTTTTTAATTGGCGCATACAAAAACATAGGCAAATTAATTAAATAGTTGACCGAAGATGTGTCGGTTATGTTAATTGTAGCAGACGGCAAAGATACCTCCACTTGATGCCCGTTTGTAGTATCAATCAAAGCTTCACTTATTTGCGGCGAAAAAACCTTGCTTTCAATAAGCGACAATCCTAAATCAAGCAACGCGCGATGATCTTCCCAGTCATTGCCGTCATTCAGCGTTACAGCAATTACAAGCTTGCCGTCCTTATTTGAAGCCGATACTAAGCATCTGCCTGATTTTGAGGTAAAGCCTGTTTTTACGCCTATTATATCATCGTACATTTTAAGCAGCTTGTTGTGATTTGTAAGCGTTCGGTTATACGGAGGATTACCGTAACAAAGACGAGCCGACCGTGAAGCCGCCGCTTTGGCAAAATTTTCATTGGCTAAAGCCTCTTTTGCAATAAGCGCCAACTCATAAGCCGTAGTATAATGCTCATCCGCATCAAGACCTGACGGTGTAACAAAATGAGTATCCTTAAGCCCTATTTCTTTTGCGCGCTCGTTCATAAGGTCAACAAATTTACTAACACTACCGCCAATCGCTATCGCCGTAGTATTCGCCGCATCATTTCCCGAAGATAGCATCATACCGTAAAGCAGGTCGTGGTACGATACTGTATCCCCTACCTGCAAGCCCATTGACGACCCTTCGACCGTCACCATTTCGTAAGTAGTAACGATTTCTTTTGTCAGGTCGCCGCCCAATTCACAAAGCAAAAGCGCTGTCATAATTTTAGTAGTGCTTGCCATCGGCAGACGCTCATCGCAGTTTTGCGAATATAATATCTCGCCCGTGTATCCGTCTATTACGACCGCCGCTTTGGCAGAGGTGTTATAAGCCGATACTGTAAAAGCATTTAATAAAATTGTTATACACGCTATAATGCAAATAAGCCTTTTCATAAAACTTCACCCATAAATTTTATGAGTGAGGTTTTATGGTTTATGTGATTATTTTTCGAGCGGTATTTCGGTCTTTTTATCAAAAAGGCTCTTAATCTTATCAATAAGCTCAGGCGCCATATTTATGGCTTTATCAATAGTATTCATTTCGCTGTATATCGGCATCATATGAACATTATCTCCGTTAATACAGATAAAGGCTACGGGATTAACCGTAACTCCCGCTCCACCGCCGCCACCAAAAAGCTGTTGATTATTCTTGCTTGGAAAATCACTGCCACCTGTGGCAAGTCCGAACGAAACGCGTGACACGGGAAGCAGAGTAATATTACCAACCACAATAGGAGTACCAATAATTGTGTCGGCATCAACCATTGTGCGAAGCTTATCCATAGTGGTATCCATAACGGATTTAATATTATTTTCGCTCATATTTTTCACTTTCCTTACGTTGTAGTTTTAAAAATCCAAAAAGAAATGCAAGTGCTGCAACAAGCCAGAAGAAAAGTCTTGTTGTCACCCATGCTGATATCTGAAATTCAGACTCAGTTTTATCAAAATCAGCGTTAATATTTATCTGTTTTGATTTAAAATCGGCGTTTGTTTCAAGAAAAGATATCGCAGGATATAAAGCGCTGCATATCTTACCGTAATTAATAGCGGTATTTGCGGCGTCACCTGTAGCGACACTCAGATTGAATTTAAATTTTCTGAACTTAAAACGCTTTATTACCCACCACAATTTTTTAAAAAGCAAAACAAAGATTTGGCTGAAATACTGTATGGTACCAAGCAGGCCTTTTTGTTTGTAATTCTTTTTAAAAAAGTTTTCTTTTTTAGGTGCGTTGTCTTCCGCTTTTTCTTGCGGTTTATTTTTACGCTTTTTTGATTTTTTTAATTTTACTCTTTTTTCGCTGTCAAAAAATGTTATTCCCGAATATTTTATCTTTAAAACAAATTCGTTATCATAATTTATATCGACGGTTAACGGCAAAAAAAGCAAAAGTAATAAAAGACAAATAATTACGCACAAAATAATCATTACTATTCTCACGCAAGTATTTCCTCTGATTCGATTTCTTCGGTAATCTGGAGTTGCTCTCCCACATCATTCACCTCGGGGTTGTCCTTCGGTAACGGTGGAAGATCGCTTAAATCATTAAGGCTAAAGCTACGTAAAAATGTCTTTGTGGTGCCGTAAAGCAACGGTCTACCCGGAAGTTCAAGTCTACCGCGTTCTTCTATAAGTCCTTTTTCAACAAGAGTGGACACAACGCCCGAGCAATCAACGCCACGCACCTGTTCTATAAAAGCGCGTGTTACAGGCTGATTATATGCAATTACCGCTAAAACCTCAAGAGCAGCAGGAGAAAGCGGTGTGCGGCGTTTAATATCAAAAGCCTTCTTGATATACGGTGCAAATTCCTCACGTGTTACAAGCTGATAGGTGTTTTCAAGACGCACTACATAAAATCCGCTTTGTTGCGATTCGTACTTGTTTTCAAGTTCTTTTATATACTTCTCTATTTCTTCCGGTTTAAGTTCAAAGGTTTGAGAGATTCTGTCTATACTTATGGGGTCGCCCGAAGCAAATAAAACCGCTTCAAGCGCTGCTATTGTTTGTTGTTTGTTCATCCTCTTTTATGCCCCTTAATTATCTTAATTTCTGCCTCTTCGGCACTGTCACCGCTAATCTCAACACGGTTTGCCTTACAAAGCTCAAGCACCGCCAAAAAGGTAGCGACAAGCTCTGAACGACTGCGAGCTGTCTTATAAAGTGAATTAAGCTTACTCTTTCCACCTGTTACAAGCTTTCGTATTACAAAAACAATTTTGGTAGAAACCGAAACTATCTTCTTGGCGACGATTTTTGTAAAGGGCGTAACATTTGGCGGCAGTCTGCGCTGGCCGCGACCCACGGCGGCAAGGTAATATTGATACATTACTTCACTACTGTGGACAAGCTCATAAGTCTTATCAAAGTCATATTCCGTCGGCACACGCACAAAGCGGTCAAAGCCTGCCGTCATATTCCCAAGCTTTTCGGCCATTTCACGACAGAGCTGATATTCAAGCAACTCGCCGGTAAGCTCCTCCTTAAGTCGTACAATTTCATCATGTTTGGGTAAAAGACTTACCGTCTTAATATAGATAAGACGTGATGCCATTTCAAGAAATTCACTTGAAATTTCCATATCATTTGCGCGGAATACCTCCATTTGAGCAAGATATTGCTCAATAAGCACCGACAGCTGAATGTCATAAATATTAAGTTTATTGCGCGCTATAAGCTGCAACAGCAAATCAAGCGGGCCTTCGAAATTTTCGGTTTTATAAGACAGTGTAACCGTCTGTTCCATTTTTCACACTCCAAGTAATTTAAAAGGTAAAATAGCGATAT
>CAYLXT010000041.1:0-13384 GCA_964387615.1 uncultured Ruminococcus sp. | reverse complement strand
TTTAACTGCTCAAAATGCTAAAAATTTGTTCAATCTATGAATGAATAATCACCCCACTTCAAGCAAATAATATTGCTGAAAGTGGGGTGATTTTTGTGAATAACGAAAACAGAAACAATCAGAACGATAATAAAAACCAGAACAACAATCACAATAAAAACAATCAGAATAAGAATGACAATAAAAAGAACGATAACAAGTTTGATAATAAAAACTAATTTAATATTGTACGGCGCGGATAAATCCGCGCCGATTTTATTGTTTTTTGTATATTAGAAAATGTCATTCAAATAAATATTATACATTATCTGCGCTACCTCGCAACGAAGCGCGTTGCCGCCGGGCGCTATGTACTTACCGTTTTCCTTGCCGCTGATTACGCCGTTTGATATTCCCCAGATTATTGGATCTACAGCATAACCGGTTACGTTTTTAAAATCGCTGTAGCTATTCTTAACCTTGTTCTTTTCGGCGGTTGTGTAGCTTGTATCAAGTCCTTTATAGTTTGCATATCTGTAAAGGAAGGTTACAAGCTGTTCTCGGGTAATTTTGTCGCCAACACCAAACTTGCCGTTTTGGTAGCCTGTGGTAATTCCGTTTTCAACGCCCCACATAACTGCCGCTTCGTAATAGCTGCCCTTTGCTACGTCGGGGAACGGGCAATTTTTATTTGTATATTTGGTTAAATCCACTCCGTCAAGACGGGCTAAAATTACCAAAAAGTCCTGTCGCTGAATGTTATCTGCCGTACCAAAAAGTCCTGTGCTGCCATATCCGCTTATAAGACCACTACCTACCGAATAAACTACCGCATCGTTGTACCAATCACCTGCATTTGTGTCGGGGAAGATGGTGTTGGCAATCGTTATCCTTTTCCAATTAATTAATCCATTTATCTCATCACTGCAATTATATCTGAATTGGATGTCATAATATTGTCCCTTTACCAAAGGCCATCCACCAAGCTTTTCATTATATATAACCTTATTGTCTTGCTTATCAAATACCACTATATTGTGATCGCTGAATTCACCGGTGTACCCACTACCACTTGGTGTTAAGCTGTAAACACCGGTTTCAGTAATGTTTATCAGACAACTATAATAGGGTTCCTCTGAATAGCCTTTAAAACAATCGTTATAGGTGTGCTCGGTTATCTTTCTTACACTGCCACAGCTATTACAGGTTTTGTCGCAAGCGTTTGTAAATGTATGATCAGGCACTGTTCTTTCGTGGTCACAAATGTTACACTTACTGTCACAACTATCGGAATAACTATGACCTGATACAGTGCGAATCTGCCCGCAGGTATTGCAATCAACATCACAATCATTGTCGTAAGAATGAATATGATCAATTATTGCACCACATACATCACAGACAGTAGGATTATTGTCTGTATTTGTGTGCTCAACCTCAGTGTTTCGTGTCCAATCACAGTTTTCACATACGGTATCACAATCACTTACATATGTATGAACATCACACACGTTGTAGTGCCATGTAGCAGTATATTCTAAATAATTATTACCCGCACTACTTGAAACAATGGTTATTTTTTCTTTGTCGCTTTTACTGCCCGCATACCAGATATCAGTCAATTCCGAACAATTAAAAAACGCTTTATAACTTACTGTTTTAACACTTACTGGCATAACTACGCTTTTAAGTTTTTCACAAAGTTCAAACGTGTGAGCGCTTATAGTTTTAAGATTTTTTGAAAGGGTTATGTTTTCAAGATTCCAACAACCGTAAAACGCATATTCACCTATAGTTGTAACACTGTCAGGTATTGTTAAATCCGTAAAACCTGTACAATAATAAAACGCTCTTTCGCCTATACTTGTAACGCTATTGGATATGTTTATATTTTTTAGGCTGCTGCAGTAAGCAAATGCGTTCTCCCCTATTTTTTTAACACTGTCGGGTATGCTGACATCTGTAAGACTTTCGCAATTACTAAATGAAAAGCTACCTATACTTGTAATACCATCTTCAATAATAACTTTTGTTATTTCAACGTCACAATCAAGCCACGGGCTTTCCGCACTCATGTCTCCTTCACCGCTGATTATAAGCGTGCTTCCTTCAAGACGCCACATATAATAGCCTGTATCGGTTTCAATTATAGCCGAAGGTATAATGCACGGTCTTTCGGGCATATCCTTATAAACGGGAATTAAAAATGTAAGCGTTGTGTCGGTATTGGTTACACAGCCTTTTTTTAGATATGACGCATTGGTCCACGCATCATAAAGCGCAGATGCATACTGATGACTCCAGTACTCTTTTAACACGTTAAAATCTTTGTAATAATATGTATCCTGACCTACACTTATATATCCATCGGCATATGCCTTTGCGCCGCCTGTAATAGCAGCCTCGCGGCTGTTCCAACCGTTTTGTTTGGCGTACGCAAGACCGTTTTCGGTGATAGCCTGCACTGTAGAACCTGCCGCATTAAAATTGAAAAAGTTGTAATAACCCTCATATCCCGAATATGTACCTGAAATAAGGTTTGATGTACCCCCTACGCCCTGCTCTACTATTATTGTAGCAGCTAAAACATAGGGGCTTACACCGCTTTCTTTGGCGGCGTTAATTAAATCTTGAATATAGGCATCTTTTTCAATCGTGCCGTCATCATCTTTATCGTATCCGTTTTCTAAAAAAGTGCCTTTTATAACGCTACTCAGATTACTCTGCATATTTGCATCCTCTTGGTAAGACTGTTGCATAAACGCAAAAATCATATCCTCATTAAGTGAGTTGCGCGGATCCATAAAATATTCAATAGCTACACGTGACGCATAGGTCCAACGGCTTTCGAGTGTTATCCACTTATCTGTTATGCTGTTATAAGCGCGCTCATCGCGCCATAAATCACAACCGCGTTCGTCAGCGCGATAAGTGAATTCTACCCACTTTCGAGTTTGGGTTACATCATCTACACCGTACTGTGCTTCAACTGCATCATTAAAGGTAATATCTAAATCATTGGCGACAAACTGCCAATTTGGATATTTTGCGTGAAGCGTTCGCAATGCGTTGTGATAACTTTCAGGGAAATTTTTAAGGTTTTCTTCAAAGTCTTCATCAAATGCATATTCATAATTTACACGTACACGATTTACAAAAGCATAACCGCTATTTTCAAGGTTTTCGCCATAGTTAATTTTATACCAAGGGTCACCATCGCCGTCTTTTTCTACTCCAAGCACTTTAATTTGCGTACCGTTTGAAAGCTGACACAAAAATTGTGATTGGTTTTTGTTTTCAGAGGTTTCGTGACCTGTTGTACCCGGCAAAGAATATATGCTGGCTACGCCGCTACTGCTTGATATTTCAGCCATCGCAGGATATGTAAGCGCGCTTGCAGGTATTGCCGCAAAGCAACCTATAGTAATTACAAGGCAAAGTATTACACTTAAATATTTTTTAAACTTTTTCATCTTTATCTCCTAAAATAAAAAATACAGTAAATCATTTTATTACTAAAATAATTGTACTGTATTTCATAGTAAAATTCAATATTAAAATTTTTAAGATTTTATTAAGTTGCGGGCACAATAAACGGTATACCGAAATAGTCGGTTAACGACACCACAACGTTGGCGGCTATAGCCTCAATATTATCACGTATCCATACTGCGTCTTCGTAATTATCGTGGTAGGCAAATTCTATAAGCACGCTCGGCGCGCGGGTACGACGGACCTCACCGAGTGAGGTTGTTGGTATTGCACGTACAAGCTCGGGCAATGGGTAAATCAGTTTAAGGTTATTAGCAATAATTTCGGCAGCTCTTTGCCCGTTTACACTTGTGGGATAATAATACACCTCACTGCCACGCCTACTACCGTCACCGCTACCCGTCGCATTGGAATGAAGCGCTATGTGCAAGTCGTAATTGCCCATATTTGACTGTGCTATCGATGATGCAGCGGTCATATCCGGTGTATTACGCGTAAAAGAAATTCCACTTGCATACAAATACGGCTCCATAGCATCGGCAATAAGGTTCATATAATATTCTTCATTACCGCCTATTATATACGGATTAAATTCTTGTGTGGACGGACTCAAATAAATACTTGGCATAAAAAACTCCCCTTCGCAACATAATATGCAAAGGGGAATACTTTTATGTTAAATGGTCTGCTACGGCTTTACGCACAACCGAAGAAAACCAACAGTAAAGCGCCTCGCCAAGCTCTTGGAAAATTGGGTCACCATCGTGAGAGCAAAGCATAGCAAAGGTCTGACCTATACGACGCTCAACCTCGCTGCCTCTGCGGAATGCAAGATAGTAAAACGAAAATGCACCCGTATCACTTGAGGTTTTATATAGCTCTGCGCTATGCTTATTTATTGTATCCAAAAAGCTTTTTTGAGCGATACCGTCAAGCGTATCGTCGCCTATATACTGCTCAAAACCTGCTGTTGCCGTAAAAGACAACAACAAGCGCCTTTGAAGTATCATATCATAATCGCGAAACTCTTCGTCTACCTCGGTTTCAGCGTCAGCGATAAAGCTCTCTGCAACTTTTTTGCCTACCGCTTTCGCGCCCTTAATCTGTTCAGAACTCACAGACGAATTCTGCACAGGTGTACTCTTATTGCGGCGCACATCAACCGACGGCTTGTCACCCACAATTTTTACATCTAAATCATCTGTTAGCACTTTTAATCACCTTGTTTCTATTTACCGTTTTTATAATTTTCAAGCGCCGCTGCTAATTGAGCAGGACATGAAGTATTTTTAAATCCGCATTTAATATTTTGAAGTCTGTCTATCACATCATCGATATTCATACCCTTGCAAAGCGCCGCGATACCCTTAAGATTTCCATTGCAGCCGCCTACAAAGGATATATCAACTACGGTGTTGTCCTCTACCTCAATATCAATACTGCGTGAACAAACCCCATTGGTTTTATATGTGAATTGCATTTGTAATATACCTCGGTTATCTATCTTTAAACTTATTGCTTCTTACGGGATGACGAAGCTTGCGAAGTGCCTTTGCCTCAATCTGACGGATACGCTCACGTGTAACGTTAAATTCGGTACCTACCTCTTCCAAGGTATGACATCTGCCGTCTTTAAGACCAAAACGCAATCTTATTACCGCTTCCTCGCGTGCAGAAAGGGTATGCAAAACAGCGTCAATATCCTCGTTTGTAATGGTCTTAAGCGCCGCATCATCAGGAGCCAGAGCATCCTCATCACGAATAAAGTCCATAAGGCGAGAATCTTCCTCGGGGCCAATTGGCGTTTCCATAGAAACAGGCTCCTGCGCTACGCGCATAATCTCTCGTACACGTTCAACCGACAAATCCATCTTTTCGGCAATGAGCTCTTCACTTGGCTCGTAGCCGTTTTCATGAAGAAGTTGGCTTTGCACCTTTTTAAGACGGTTAATGGTTTCTACCATGTGAACAGGAATACGAATGGTTCTTGCCTGATCGGCAATAGCACGTGTGATTGCCTGTCTTATCCACCAAGTAGCATAGGTAGAAAATTTAAAGCCCTTTGTATGATCAAACTTGTCCACCGCCTTTATAAGACCAACGTTACCCTCTTGAATAAGATCAAGGAAATACATACCGCGGCCAACATATTTTTTTGCAATGCTTACAACAAGACGCAAGTTTGCTTCGGTAAGACGCTTTTTAGCGTATTCGTCACCCTCAGCAATTTTAACCGCCAGAGCAATTTCTTCCTTAGAAGTAAGCAGCGGTACGCGACCTATCTCACGAAGATATACCTTAACAGGATCATCAAGCGACATATTTTCAAGTGCTACATCATCGTCAAGATTGTCAAGGTCAACCTCTTCAAGCTTTAGCTCGTCTTCGGTAGGCTCTTCGTCATAATCGCGCTCTAAAACATCAGGGTCGGAAAGAAGACTCTCAATATCGTCCGGCGCCGCTTCAATATCATCTAATGTTTCTCTTTTTTCGTCCTCTTCCAAAAGCGCGTCGGCCTGTCTTTCAAGCTCTTCGGCTGTTGGTTGTTTTATTTTGTTTTCTGCCATTTTTATTTCCCCTTTTGCTTAAGTTCAATTATTTTTTGTAAATTTTCTGCCCAATCATCTACAGACATACTCTTTGTATCGCCCGAATTTTTTCGCATACCCTCATCTAATATTACCTTTATACTGTCTTTTAATACAGCAAGGGCATTTTTATCACCTTTTTCGCTATTCGCGAGTGATGCAAGATATCCCATTTCGGCAGGTGACAGCATCTCACCAAAATAAGATATATCAAGATTTCTTCCCGACGAGATACACTCACATATCGCCTTATAAATTCTGCGATTTAAAGATGTAATCATATTTTCAGGTTTTAACCCTTCGGTTGCAGTGTCGCAAAAATCGGGATGCTGTAAAAGTATTGCAATAACCGTTTCTTCTGCGACTGCTCCTGCGGGATATAAACGCTTTTCGGGATTAACATCCGTTTTATCAAATTTAGGTCGCACTATTTCATCAAATTCACGTTTTTCACGCTGTCTTTGGTTCTTTTTACGAAGCTCGTTAACCTTGTCCTGTAGCGCAGCTCGCGATACACCGTACTTGTCGGAAAGTCTACCAATATAAAGATCGCGCGTCATAACATCATTTGACTCGGCAATAATTTGCGCGGCTTTTGCTAAATATTGCAGTTTACCGTCGTCGTTAGTCACATCAATGCCGTCAACAGCGGTAAGAAGCTTATATTCAATCTCGCTCACAGCACCCTCAAGCAGTGCTTTAAATCTGGCTGCCCCGTGTTTTTTGATGTATTCATCAGGGTCTTTTCCGTCGGGTAGCAAAACCACTCTTACATCAATTCCCGTGTTGCCAAGTATCTCACCGGCACGGCGCGCCGCTTTTTGACCTGCGGCATCCGAGTCCATTATAAGCAAAATTTCCTTAGTGTAGCGTGATAAAAGCTTTGCCTGTTCATCTGTAAAAGACGTACCAAGAGCCGCAACGGTGTTTTCAAACCCCGCTTGATGAAGCGAGATAACGTCCATATTACCTTCAACCAGAACCACACGTTCATCACAGTGATTTTTGGCAAAGTTCATACCAAAAAGGTTTTCACTTTTTTTATAAACGGGTGTGTCTGAGGTGTTAACGTACTTGGCCACTTTTTTATCCTCGCCCGGCATTGCACGTCCGCTAAAGCCAATTACCTTGCCGCGAATATTTATTATGGGAAACATAACACGCTTTCTGAAGCGGTCGTAATAAGTACCTCGCTGGCTTTTGCCCACAACGTTGGCCTGAATCATATCGGAAATGCTGTAACCAAGACCTTTTAAATGCTGTATAAGGTTGTCCCATCCGTCTGGTGCGGCACCAAGACCAAAATGCTTTATTGTGGCTATCGACAGCCCGCGGCCTGTCAGATAATCAAGTGCCCATTTACCCTCGGGCGACATTAAATATGTATGATAAAACCTTGCGGTTTCGCGGTTAATTTCAAATATTGTATTCTTAAGCTTTTGTATTGAATCGTCATAACCATCTTGCGGCAATGTGATACCACTGCGCTCGGCAAGCAGCTTTACAGCATCGATATAATCAAGATTTTCTATCTGACGAACAAAACTGAAAACATCACCGCCAACACCGCAACCAAAGCAGTAAAACGACCCGTTTTCGGGATATACAGTAAAGGAGGGTGTTTTTTCGTTGTGGAATGGGCAAAGGCCAACAAGGTTTTTGCCGCGGCGTTTAAGACTTATATACGGCGCCATAACCGATTCAATATCATTCCGGTACTTTATTTCATTTATAATCTCCTCTGGTATTGCCATCAAAACACTCTCCTTTCGTTGTCAATTAAATAATATCACATATAATGTACCAAATACTGTACATTTATACCTTCCAAGCTTTTGGAATATATATATCTGAATATGTTGTAACGGCAAAATGGTCGGTCATACCCGCAATATAGTCTACCGCAGCGCGTTCAATGCCCTCGCGCTCACGGATTATTTTGTATTCATCATCAAGCTTGTCGGGATTTTTAAGAAGATAATCATATATACCGCTTACAATTCCGTCAACCTTGGTTTCTTCAAATTTTACTACGGGATTGAGATATAGAGTATCGTACATAAATTTATGCAGAGCCTCATAAGCTTCGGCTATGCGCGCGTCCATCTTAACATCGTCTTTTTCGGTGTTTTCTACCAACGATTTTACAAGTGTGTTAATACGCTCGGTTTTTCTAAAGCCCAATATCTCTCTTAATTCAAGCGGTATAATTTCTTCACTGAAAACTCCTGCGCCGATCGCATCGTCAATATCATGATTTATATATGCTATTCTATCGCTGAAACGTACTATTTTGCCTTCTGGAGTGCTTGGCCACTCGCCGCGTGTGTGGTTCATTATACCGTCTAATACCTCGTGGGTAAGATTAAGACCCTTGCCTGATTTTTCAATAAAACGGCACACCCTGACGCTCTGCGCAAAGTGGGTAAATCCGCCCGAATGCAACGAATTAAGTGCGCGTTCGCCTGCGTGACCAAAAGGAGTATGACCTAGGTCGTGTGCCAACGCTATGGCTTCGGTAAGGTCCTCGTTAAAGCGTAAAGCCCGCGCTATTGTACGCGCAATCTGCGCTACCTCAAGCGTGTGGGTAAGTCGCGTGCGGAAATGGTCGGATTCGGGTGACAAAAAGACCTGCGTCTTGTGCTTTAAGCGTCTGAATGCCTTACAATGTATTATTCTGTCACGGTCTCGCTGAAAATCGGTGCGGAGCTCGCACTTTTCTTCCTTTCTCTCCCGACCGACAGAATCTGCGCTTAAAGTAGCGTAAGGCGATAAAGTCTGCTTTTCTATGTTTTCTGTAACTAATCTAACATTTTCCATAACATTCACCCTTTCATATTAAATATTATCAAAAAAAACTGAAATTCCTCTATTTTTTACAAATTAAATGGAAAAAATAATTCATTTTGAAGTTTCGCGGTAATTTTTGATGCAAATGCCTCGCAAAGCTTATTTAAAAAGGCATCACAATCTATATTTTTAAACACAACATTTACCGCAACCTTATCGGTAAAATCGGTGTTTTGTATCATTCCGTTATGGTCAGTTATAAGGCGAAGCAGACGGTCATAATTGCCGTAATCACAATCTATTGTAAACTCACTACATACGCACATCAATACCTTTTGAGCGCCCAGTAGCGCATCGCGAGCACTTGTGCTATACGCTCGCACAAGACCACCCGTACCCAATAATATACCGCCAAAATAACGGGTAACTACAATTAAAACATTGGTAATGCCGCTACCCTTTATAACATCAAGCACAGGCATACCCGCAGTGCCGTGAGGCTCGCCATCGTCCGAGAAGCGCGCGGTACCGTCTTGCAAAACATAAGCGTAAACATTATGCCTTGCATCCCAACATTTACTTTTCTGGGCGGCGATAATTCCGCTTGCTTGCTGCTCGGTTTCACAATAAAAAGCCGTCGCTATAAAGCGCGAATGCTTTTCGGTATATTCCGCTGTAAAATTGCCGGATATCGTTTTATATTCCCGCACACTATTCACCTCACAAAGCTATATCTTAAACAAAAAGCCGCAATCAACCCGTAGGCCGATTGCGGAATTGCGGTAATAATTATTTCTCTTCCATACCGAAACGCTTCTTAAATCTGTCAACACGTCCGCCGGTATCTACCAACTTCTGCTTACCAGTGAAAAACGGATGACATTTAGAACAAATATCCAAACGAATATCTTTCTTTGTTGAGCGTGTCTCGAATTCGGCACCACAAGCACATTTAATTGTTACCTTTTCGTACTGAGGATGTAAACCTTCCTTCATCCTTGTCACCCCTTTCTTTCGTTGTAACATTGGAATTCTACCACATAACTTAAAAAAATGCAAGCATTATTTTTAAAAATTATCAGTTTTTTGAAAATAATTTCTTGATTTGTTCGTATATTTCTACCGACTTGAATCTGATTTCGTATTTTGAGGCATTTTCTGCCGTTTGGGCGGCTTCGGGCGATACACTGTCAGAAAGACTTGCATCAGTAGCACTTGGTACACAAACGCACGGAAAAACAACACACCACCAATTTTTGCCCTTCCCTTCACCTAAATTAACTATCAGTGACTTGTATGTGCCTGCAGGAAGCGTAAAATCATCATAAACACGGGTATCAAAATAGGTGTCGCCTACGGAAGCAGAGGCTTCGTAATCAAAACCGTTTTCTTTTATAACTTTATTAGCAATTTCACTTATTTTTTCAATATTATCGCCCGCTGTTATAATAGCCTCCTCAGTGGTGTTACAATTTTTGAATACATCGGTAGAATTTTTAAGTATTTCGTCGCGCACCCGAAGTTTTAAGTTTTGGTCTTCTGATTCGTCAGAATTCGCAATTATATGAAGCCTGAGCACATTTTTACGCAGCTCGTCACACCTCACCTCAAAACGAGCAAAACTAAGCGCTATGGCGCAGATAAGGCCTATCAGAATACCGAGTTCAATGTTTTTTCTTGTATTGGATTTCATAAAAATACTCCTGTCAGATTTTTCCTAAAGGTAATATTGACAAGAGTATATTTTTTATTCAATTATTATTCCGTTTTTTGACGGAGTGGCGATTACAGGACTATATCCTGATTTTTTAAGCTCATTTTTTGCTTTTGTGGCTAAAGTCAAATTTTCATATATCGCAAAAACCGTAGGACCGCTACCCGAAAGCGATACTGCCAAAGGATTGGTTGTTTTTATATCATCTTCAAGTTTGGCATTATCACAAACCGCCGAAAACGCGTTAAATACATTTTTACAAACAGCATCTAAATTGCCGTTTTTTATGCCGTCAGCCACCGCCTGCGTATAAAATTCAAGCTGTGGACAGGAATCTATTTTTTTATACATATCCGCGGTAGATAGCTTATTACCTTGCTTTATAAGCAGCAGCACACAATCGGGCATCGGGTCAAGCTTTTCCATTTTTTCACCAATACCGCCAACACGCGCGGTACCACCCATTATACAAAACGGAACATCTGCACCAACCGATAAACCAATTTCACAAAGAGCATCCTGCGATAAATTTGTTTTATAAAGCTTATCAAGTGCTACAATAACCGCCGCCGCATCAGCACTGCCACCACCAAGTCCCGCCGCCAATGGTATATGCTTTTTAATAACTGTTTCTGCGCCGCCGCAAATCTTAGTAAATCCAAAAAACTTTTCTGTCGCTTTATATGCTATGTTAGACCTGTCGCATATTGTACTATCGTCACAAGTAACGCTGACGGTATCGCTTTTTTCAACTGTTACTTCATCGCATAGCGATACTGACTGAAAAACAGAATCTATAAGATGATATCCGTCTTCACGACGACCTGTTACATCAAGCGTTAAATTTATTTTTGCATTAGCCTTTAATTTCATCCGACTCACCAAACAAAAATTTATTTATACCCTGCTTTATTTGGGAAATGCTTAGTATTGCGTATGCCGCCATAGCACCGCCGACATTCAAAATAAAATCGTCAATATCGGCACTGCCTGTCAAGAATACAAGCTGCAAAACTTCGATAGCAATTACCAATAATGATATGAATAATAAAAATTTAGCCGCCGAATTTATTCGTGAAAAAACGTTTGGCACTAACAACGCAAACGGCATAAACACAAAGAAGTTACCAAGTATGTTTTCAAGCACAACGTACGGCTCAAGACTTCCCGTTTCAAATGCGTTTATAAAAAGCTTTACGGTAGCAAATGGTATGATATTTGTCTTGCTGATAAAATACTCGCTGACCTGCTCGCTGTCTGCCAAAAAGATATTTGAAATATTTCTGCCAAAGTTATCGTTTATAAGTGTAAAATCAATAATCAACAGCGCATAAAACGCAAAAAGGCAGATAAATATTATTTTCACATAAAATTGACGGGTAATCTTTAACGTTTTATATTTCAAAAAAATCACCGCCAAAGATAATTGTACCTTTAGCGGTGATTAAAGTCAAGAAAATTATGTCTGAAAACTATTGATTAATTATAGAACCACACCCTGTGTTCTAAGCGTAGGATATTCTTTGAACATCATTTTGTTTTACGCCATAAACAAGACCGTCCTGCTGACCCGCGACTGCGCTATCACCATAAATATATTCAGTAACGTTTGATTTATCACCAAATTTGGCGATGTACTTTTGTGTACGGTTAAAATCGTCATAAACGTAGTGAAGTGATGTACCGTTACTGCCGATAACACCCATTATCCTACCAATAAGGTCATAACTATAGCGATAGGTGGTGTTGGTAAATAAATCCTGCTTTTCATAAAGATTGCCGAATTTATCGTAACGGAATTTAACCTTTGTAATATCGGACGGCCCTCTGTGTTATCTGTTGTCTTAACGCTCGTCTTTTATTTTCACATTCCACTCTGCCATTTTTTTAAAAAACTCATTTTCATCAACAACATAACTGTCTGGATTTCTGCGAACAATCCATCTATCATATTTTATATGTGGGTCAAAATAAATAAAAATAAAACTATATGGATGCGCATGAAAACTATATGACGATGGTAACAACCAACTTGGATTCCTATGCTTTGTCGAAAAAATCACACACGAATTGTACGGCTCTACGCCGCCTATAGCATTCTTACAATTCACAACACTTTTTATCTTAAGTTCCGACCATCGATATGTTTTGCTAAAACACATAAACTTTACGGTGCATCCTTCTTGATTAATTACTAAAGTTCGATCTGTAGAAACCCAAAATCTAATATTAAGAACTGTTATGAACATAGAAATTAGTGTAGGTAAAATAAAATTTTTAAAATCTGATAATGCTGAAAATAAAACAAATACAATAAGTGTAAAGACAAATACACAAATAACAATTTGCCTATTTTCTTTAGAAGATTTTATTATCATACTAGTTCTCCTTAATATAACGTGACTTTACAATATATTCTATTAGAATATTTATCATCTACATAAGTCGAATTTTTGCTAAGTTTAATCGTTGTTCCGTTAACAATTCGTGTATTGGATGTTTGTATAGAATTTCTAATAATGGAAGGAGCGCAAGTTGCATTATTTTTGGAACTGTTATTATAATTAGTGGTAACAGATTTATTAATCGCGTCAGAAACAATATTATAACCCGTTCCAAATACTAAATCTGTTACTGTAGATTCAACCAAATTAAGCGTTACACCACTATATGAAGCCAAATTACCAATTCCACCGACCGTTGCGGCTGCAGAGGACAGGGGAGAGGACAGGAGGAGGACAGGGGGAGGACAGGGGACGGTTCTCGGAGGACAGGGGACGGTTCTCTGTCCTTGAGATTATCTCAACCATTTTTCAACCAT
>CAYLXT010000040.1:0-13443 GCA_964387615.1 uncultured Ruminococcus sp. | reverse complement strand
ACGGGTGCTGAGCTGGATGCCATGACCGACAGCGAATTGGATGCACAGGTTGAGAACATCTCGGTTTATGCCCGTGTATCGCCTGAAAATAAGATCCGTATCGTCAAGGCTTGGCAACGTAAGGGTCAAGTCGTATCTATGACCGGTGACGGTGTCAATGATGCTCCCGCACTGAAAGCCGCCGATATCGGCTGTGCGATGGGTATTACCGGTACCGATGTTGCAAAGGGCGCCGCCGATATGACGCTTACCGATGATAACTTTGCCACTATCGTCGATGCCGTTCGTGAAGGACGCGGCATTTATGCCAACATCAAAAAGGTTGTAGGCTTTTTGCTTGGTACTAATATAGGTGAGGTCATCACCGTATTTATGGCAATGCTGCTCTGGCATAAAACACCGCTGCTTTCTATGCAGCTTCTGTGGATCAACCTTGTAACCGACTCTCTGCCTGCTATTGCACTTGGTATGGAAGCCGTGGAAAGCGACGTTATGGACAGAAAGCCTAGACGTAAGGACGAGGGCATTTTTGCAGGCGGTCTTGGTTTCCGTGTTGTGCTTCAGGGCGTTATGTTTGCGGCTCTCACGCTCATCGGCTTTAAGGTCGGCGAAAATGTAACCGGAACACTTGAAGGCGGTCAGACTCTTGCATTTATGGTACTTGCTCTCTCTCAGATCGTTCAGGCATTTAATATGCGTTCTGAGCATTCCTTGTTTAAAATCGGTATGTTTAAGAACCACAAGCTCAACTGGGCGGCTCTTGCTTCAATCTTGCTTGTTGCTTTGGTACTCTTTACACCTGTAAAAGCCGCATTTGGTCTTGTAACGCTTCCGTGGAAGCTGTACCTCTTAGGCGTTGGTCTTATTCTTGTTCCGCTACTTGCTATGGAGCTTTCCAAAGCATTCGGACTTGTAAAGCATCATAAGTAATCCTAAAAAAGCCGTCGAGTGCTTCGACGGCTTTTCGGAGTTGCATATAAGGGAGTTGCCCGTATTTTCGATAGGCTTTACGACAATTTCATTCATCACTTATATTTTTTGGAGAAAACCCAAAAAGAAAAATATATCTGACTAAGAGAAGTTTGTATTATGGAATTTACACCTGAAAAAAGCTGACCAAGTGGCTTATAGGCATTGCTACTGCCTGCATATTGATATTCCTTGGTGTGCAGAATATTAGTATTGTCACCAATGCGTTATCTTGGTTTGCAGGACTGATTATGCCGCTGATTATCGGTGCCGCCGTGCAAAAGAGCTTGGTACGGCGTGGATTCGTGTATCGGGCTCTTGGGCAACCAAGACCTATTACGATTTTGACGGTGCGACAGGCGGCAACGCTCCCGAAGGTTATGCAAGCGTTTTAACAAAGGAGCAATGGATTGGCGTTCTCGATTTCGTAAAAGCAGTAAACGGTAAGCTGCTTATTTCGGTAAGCAACTGTGCAGGAGACCATCCAAATGGCACTCCCCTTGACCTGACACAGACCAAAAAATATTTGATTTCAGTCACGAATACGGTGTAGATATTGATGCCGCCGAGTTTATAAACGAGCCGAATATGCTTGAAATGTCAGGCGCGCCAAAAGGCTATACCGCCGCTGACTATGCAAGAGATCAGGATATCTTTAACGGTTGGGTGCGTGAAAACTATCCAAACTGTCTTATTGTCGGCCCCTGCTCTCTCGGTGAAGGCGGTATGGCAAAGGTAGATATGAAAAGTTCCGGCGCCGATATCGGAAGCATGATGAAAATGTGTACCACCGACGATCTTATGAACGGTTCTCAAATTCCGCTGGACGTATTCAGCTACCACTATTACAACAACGTTTCCGAGCGACTCGGTTCTATGATGGCGGGTATGCGTTGGTTAGCAAACGAAGCACATACCGATGCCTATTTGAATGTTGCTCCCCTGAACGCTAAAACATACGCACCGCTAAGAGATAAATATGTACCGGGCGGTCAGATGTGGGTAACCGAATCGGGCGACGCAGGCGGTGGCGGCGATACCTGGGCTTCTACCTACCTTGACGTTCTCCGCACACTAAACGAGCTGGGCAGCTTTGCAACCATTACCGACGGTGTATCTTCCATAATACGCTGGCATCCTCCAATTACGGCTTTTTGCAGTACGGCACCTTTGAGCCACGTCCCAACTTCTTTGCCGTTTTGCTTTAGAACAGATTGATGGGAACGACCGTTTATGATTGCGACAATCCTAATACGGAGGGCGCACATATCTATTGCCATTCCCGCAAAGACGGTAAAGATGGCTGTGTGTATCTTATTATCAACAATTCGCTGACTGATACCACTACCGTTGAGCTGCCTTGCGATGCTGAAATCTATACTCTTTCGGGGAACGACGATATCCGTAGCACAGTAATGTACCTGAACGGAGAAGCACTTACTATTTCTGAAAGTGGCGAACTGCCGAAGCTCAATGGCAAAGAACAAAAAGCCGGAAGCATCACACTTGCTCCCGGAACCTGCACATTTATTGTTTTGTAAGTAAAAAGTTCTTCGTCTTTGAGGACAACTCTATCTTATCTATGAAAACAATACAGATATATAGAAATATCTCAACGGTAATCTTGACAAACGCTCCCTCAGTCATAATAACTGTGGGAGCGTTTTTTATATTATCCTAACATTATATTTTTAAAGCTATCAATATGCGACTGCGGTACACCAATGTAATTTAAAAGCCAATGTTCGATAGACTCCTGCAATGTGGTGCAACCGTTTTCTGCACCATATGCCATCATAGTTTTATAAAGTCTACCCCATGCAACAGTGTTGCTACTATCCTCTTGCATAACGTCATCGCCTTCGGTGAAGGTCCCGCCTGTTCCCTTGCCACGCCAACGCTTACCGCTTGACGAGAACGAGGTGAGCTCAAAATCGCGGGTTAAGTCTTCATAGGACACACCTAAAACACCGTTTACAATAAACGCAAAGGTTCCCGTGCGGTCAGCGCCCTGATTACAATGCGCATAGAATGGATAGTTGCTTTCGTCAGACAAAAGCTCAAATATCCTTTTGTAGCTTGCTTTAAATACTGTTTCGTTACGTTTCAACACGCTGTCATACTGCCCCGGTGTTTCAATAAACTCGTAATTCATACCAGTGCCGGGGGTTTGATATTTCTGACTTGCATAACGTAGGTCAAGCTCGGTTTTTAGACCTAATTGTTTTATATCTGCAATACCCTCTTCGGTAACATTCTCAAGCTTTTGTCCACGGTAAAGCATACCATATTTAACGGTTTTTCCACTTTCGGTCTTCCAGCCGCCCATATCACGCACATTACCTGTTCCGTCAATTTTTATCCAACGAACAGGGGCATCCTTAACCTTTATTCTGCCGCCGCCTAACACATCGGATGTAATTGTACCTATTACCTTCCAATAATATGTTTTACCCGGTACAAGAATGGTGTTTTTAATAATTGAAGATGTAGTTTGGATAGTGGTCGCATTGCTGAAATCAGCATTTTCTGAAAAATAAATCGTATAGCTTAAGCTACCGTCACGATACCAGTCAAGTTCAAGGCACTGATAGTCAAGCTTTTGAGTGCTATAGGTGTCGAGCCAATAAAATTGATTTGCAGCATCTTTGGCTGAAAGATATCCGCGTATAATATCATCACATATATCTACTTCAACCACGGTATTGTAGTCAACAGTGATAACAGAACTGCTGCTTGAAGCCGAAGAAGTGACAACACTTTGGCTGGGTGTGCCAACGCTTGTGGTATTATCAGGCTGTGATGAGGTTTCACTTGTTACAGTATCGATACTGCTTGTAACTTCATTGCCGTTTTCATCAACAACAATACTTACATATTCAGTTTCAACCATTTCCGATGAGGTGTTGTTGTCAGAACTGCAACCGCAAATGCATAAAACCATTGCAATCGCAAGAATTACAGAAAATGTTTTTTTCATATACATATCCCCCGTGTCCAGTATTGATATTTTTAAATATTATACATCAACAACAATGCATTTTCAATAGCGAATTTGGAGTTTGAACTTAAAAGCAACGAAATGTTAATAAAATGTAAAAGGTCAGGGAAAGTCAAACTTTTTTTAAAAAAAGTATTGACATTTAAAAATTTTGGGTTATAATAGCATTACAAAACAAAGGTTAGGGAAAGTCAAACCTACATTTTAGGAGGATGAAAAAGTGAGCGAAGAAACAAAAATTCCCGAAACTGAGGAAACGGTAGAAACCCCGAAAAAAGAAAAAAAGAAATCAAAAAAAGATTCTGAGCTTGAAGCATTAAAGGCAGAGCTTGACGCAAAAAATGATCAACTTATGCGCACAGCGGCCGAATTTGATAACTTTAAAAAGCGTACCGAACGCGAAAAGGCTTCTATCGCAGAATTTGCAAAAGCAGGTCTTATCAAGCAGCTTTTGCCAATACTTGATAATATAGACCGCGCCGCAGCTGCGGACAAGGAAAGTGCAGACTATATTAAAGGTATTGAGATGATCGTTAAGCAGTTTGAAGGTATTACTTCTAACTTAGGCATTGAAGAAATCGCCAAAGAAGGCGAACAATTTGACCCTAATTTCCACGAAGCAGTGATGCACATAGAAGATGAAACGCTTGAAGAAAATGTTATAGCACAAGTGCTTCAGAAGGGTTATAAAATCGGTGATACTGTAATCCGAGCCGCAATGGTAAAGGTTGCAAATTAAATAAAAAACTAAAACACATATAAATCTTAGGAGGATTTTAACAATGGGAAAAATTATTGGTATTGACTTAGGTACAACAAACTCTTGCGTTGCCGTTATGGAAGGCGGCGAGCCTGTAGTTATTGCAAACGCAGAGGGCGCACGCACAACTCCGTCTGTAGTAGCTTTCTCAAAAACAGGCGAAAGAATGGTAGGTCAGGTTGCAAAGCGTCAGGCTATCACCAACCCCGACAGAACCATCAGCTCAATCAAACGTGAAATGGGTACAAACTACACCGTTGAAATTGACGGTAAAAAATATACACCTCAAGAGGTTTCCGCAATTATCTTGCAGAAGCTCAAGGCTGACGCCGAAAGCTATCTCGGTCAGCCCGTTACCGAGGCTGTTATCACCGTTCCTGCTTACTTTACCGATGCTCAGCGTCAGGCTACAAAGGACGCAGGTAAGATTGCTGGACTTGAGGTAAAACGCATAATAAACGAGCCTACCGCTGCGGCACTTGCTTACAGCATTGATAAAGAAGACGACCAGAAGGTTATGGTATACGACTTGGGCGGCGGTACATTTGACGTATCCATTATCGAAATGGGCGACGGCGTTCAAGAGGTTCTGGCTACAGCCGGTAACAACAAGCTTGGCGGCGACGACTTTGACAAGCGCGTTATGGACTTTATCGTAAGCACATTTAAGGCAGAACAGGGCATTGACCTGTCGGGCGATAAAATGGCTATGCAGCGCGTAAAGGAAGCTGCTGAAAAGGCAAAGATTGATTTGTCGGGTATGACTACCGCAGATATCAATCTCCCCTTTATTACCGCTGACTCTACCGGTCCTAAGCATTTTGAAACAACACTTACCCGCGCTAAATTTAATGAACTTACAGCAGACCTTGTTGAAGCTACTATGGGTCCTGTTCGTCAGGCTATCGCTGATTCAGGTCTTGACAAGTCAGAAATCCATAAGGTTCTTATGGTTGGCGGTTCTTCAAGAATTCCCGCTGTTCAGGAAGCTGTTAAAAACTTTATGGGCAAAGAGCCCTTTAAGGGTATTAACCCTGATGAATGCGTAGCACTTGGTGCATCACTTCAGGCGGGTGTTTTAGGCGGCGATGTTAAGGGACTTCTTCTCCTTGATGTTACTCCCCTATCCCTCGGTATTGAAACAATGGGCGGCGTTTCTACAAAGGTAATTGAGCGCAACACCACAATTCCTACCAAGAAAAGTCAGATATTCTCTACCGCTGCTGACGGCCAGACATCTGTTGAGGTTCACGTATTACAAGGTGAACGCGAATTTGCTAAGGACAATAAAACTCTCGGTGTATTCCACCTTGATGGTATTGCTCCCGCTCCACGCGGTATCCCCCAGATCGAAGTTACATTTGATATAGACGCAAACGGTATCGTTCACGTTTCCGCAAAAGATCTTGGCACAGGCAAAGAAAACGATATTACAATCACATCTAATACCAATATGTCCAAAGATGACATTGATAAGGCAGTTAAAGAAGCAGAGGCTTATGCCGCAGAAGATAAAAAGCGTCGTGAGGCTGTTGATGTTCGTAACAATGCAGACCAGATGATCTATCAGACCGAAAAAACCGTTACAGAATTTGGCGACAAGCTATCTGACGAAGAAAAGAGTAAAATTGAAGCTGCTAAGGAAGCACTTAAGGAAGCTCTTAAAGGCGAGGATATTGACGCTATAAAGGCTAAACAGGAAGAGTTGCAGAAAGAAATCTTTGCTATAAGTGAAAAGGTTTACAAGGCAGCAGCCGAAGCACAGCAGGCAGCTCAGGGCGGAGCTGATGCAGCCGGTGCAAATCCTCAGGATAACGTTTACGAAGCAGACTTTACGGACGTAGACGAGAACAAATAATTGTTTATCCAAACAATTATTTGAGTGAAAAGGTAAAAGTGAATAGGTTCGGTGTTTGCTTCGCAAACTTATATATATCGTGTCGCAAGGTGACACACCTTACTTATTCACTATTACTTATTACATATTACTTCAAACAACTTTTTAAAGTTGTTTCATAGGAGAATATCTGTGGCAGAAGATAAAAGAGATTATTACGAAGTCTTAGGTGTTGACAAATCTGCATCTGATGACGAACTCAAAAAAGCATATCGAAAACTTGCTAAAAAATATCATCCCGATTTAAACCCCGATGATAAGGTGGCAGAAAAGAATTTTAAAGAGGTAAATGAAGCCTATGAAATTCTTTCTAACCAAGAAAAGCGCGCCCGTTATGACCAATTTGGCCACGCGGGTGTTGATCCCAACTTTAACGCAGGTGGCGGCGCTTACGGCGGAGGTTTTGGTGGCTTTGGAGATTTTGGTGACCTTGGCGATATTTTGGGCAGTATGTTTGGTGGGGGCTTCGGCGGCTTTGGTGGCGGACGACAGTCAAACCCTAATGCCCCTCGACGCGGCAATGATGCCTCAGCCTCGGTAAATATTTCATTTGAAGAGGCTGCAAAGGGCTGCAAAAAAACCATCAAAGTTACAAAGATAGACAACTGCTCTGACTGTGGCGGCTCCGGCTGTGAAAAGGGCACCAACTCAAAAACCTGCCCCGTTTGTCACGGCAGCGGTCAGGTAAGCTCGGTTCAACGCACACCTTTCGGTCAAATTCAAACTCAAACGGTATGTAACCATTGTCACGGCTCAGGTAAGATAATAGATAAGCCCTGTCATACCTGCGCGGGCAAAGGCAGAATACGTCATACGGTAGAGCAAACCATAGAAATACCCGCAGGCGTTGATGACGGTCAGGTTATTTCGGTACGCGGCGGCGGTGATGCAGGCGCAAATGGCGGTCCTTCAGGTAATTTACGTGTTAGCGTAAATGTGCGTCCCCATCCCATTTTTGAGCGTGACGGTTATGATGTGTACTGCGAAATACCTATCACATTTGCTCAAGCGGCTTTGGGTGACGAGATCACCGTTCCTACCCTTGACGGCAAGGTTAAGTTCACCATACACGAGGGCACTCAGCCGGGTGACGAATTCAAGCTCAAGGGCAAAGGAATACAGCGTCTCAATTACGCCGGCAAAGGCGATCAATATGTTAAAATTGTAGTTGAAGTTCCCCGCGATTTATCAAAATCTCAAAAAGAAAAACTAAAAGAATTTGATAATGCGACCAATGACAAAAACTATAAACGCCAAAAATCTTTCTTTGATAAAATTAAAGATTTTTTTGATTAAAGCAAAAATCCACAAACCTTAAGTTTGTGGATTTTTAATTTATTCAGTTGCTATTGCCATTGCCTTTATTTGTTCTTCATAGGCCTTTGGTTTTTCGATTGTACCGTGCTCACCTGCAGGATGATATGTAGGAACTATTCTTTCTACAAATTCTTTTACCCGCTCGGGTTCTTCATAACATATATGCATAAGCTTTTCTATATTGTTAAATAACTCGTCGGCATCAAAATCGGTAGGATTACAGATATTTATAAGCTTGTTTGGTGTTGTGCGAAGACCCTCGGTTTCCATGAGACGTTCCTCGTACAGCTTTTCGCCTGGGCGAAGACCTATATACTCTATTTTTATATCAACATCGGGCTTTAATCCCGAAAGTCTTATCAGGTTACGCGCAAGGGTGTCAATCTTTACAGGAGCGCCCATATCAAGCACAAATATTTCGCCACCCGCGGCATAGGTGCCCGCCTGCAGCACAAGACTTACAGCCTCGGGTATGGTCATAAAATAACGGATTATATCAGGGTGTGTAACGCGTACGGGCCCCCCTTTTGCAATCTGCTTTTTAAACACAGGCACTACCGAACCGTTAGAGCCCAACACATTGCCAAATCGCACGGCAACAAATTCGGTATGAATTTTATCTGCAACCTTTACAAATCGGTCAGCAACCTCACTGTCATCATGCTCATACAACGGGCGTAGCTTATTAAACTTATTTTCCTTAATAAGCTTATCAAATGATTGAACAACCATTTCGCAAAGACGTTTGCTAGCCCCCATTATATTTGTTGGATTAACCGCCTTATCGGTACTGATAAGCACAAAACGCTCACATCCGTTAAGACAAGCCGCATAGGCAGTTTTATACGTACCAAGAACATTATTCTTTATTGCTTCTTGCGGGCTGTGCTCCATTAAAGGCACATGCTTGTGCGCCGCCGCGTGATAAACAATCTGCGGCTTATACTCCGAAAAAACATCAAAAATTTTTCGACTGTCACGCACTGAGCCTATAAGAACCGTAAGATCAAGCTCGGGATAACTTTCACGAAGCTCTTGCTGAATATCATAAGCATTATTTTCATAAATATCAAAAATAATAAGCTTACGCGGATTATGTTCGGCAATCTGACGGCACAGCTCACTACCAATAGAACCGCCACCGCCTGTTACAAGGATGGTTTTGTCCTGTAAAAGCGTGAATATCTCACCCATATCTACAACAATGGGATCGCGACCCAAAAGGTCCTCAATAGCAACGTCAACAAGTTTGCTTTTTCCGATTTCTCCATCCTCAAGCTTGAAAACATCAGGCAATATTTTCAGTTCGCAATCGGTTTCCTTGCATATTTCAAGTATTTCTTTTTTATCAGTAGGTTTTATGGTTGGTATAGTTATATATATCTTGTCAATGTCGTATTTTTGTACCATTTGCGGTATATCATATCTATTGCCAACAACACAAAGACTATCAATATATCTACCTATCTTGTGTGGATTATCATCAATAAGACAAACGACCTTATCGGTAGAATCGGTTACCATATTCATATCGTGAAGCACCATTCTGCCGGCAGATCCCGCGCCTATAAGCATAACACGCGCTGATTTTTTAGAATGTAACACTGCGCGACGACTACGCTCTAACAAAACAAATCTATATGCAAAACGTACAAACAATACAAACATAAATTGAAGTATTATTCCAAATATATAATATGTATATGGCATTCGGCTAATTGATAAACCGATTAAACGTATAAACAAGGTCATACCAATAGTGTGCATAACAAAGGAACAAATTGTAGCATACACTACATTAAAAAACTCACGATAAGAAGCAAATGACCATATACTTCGATAAAGTTTGAAAAAAGAAAAAACAATTAAACAAATAACAGTATTTATAGGCGCAAATTTAAGCCATGCTTCAATATATTCTGGAGACGTTTCAATAAGCGTATTTATTTCACAGTCAAATCTAAACCAAAGTGCTAATAAATAAGAAACATTCACTACAATCACATCATATATAAGCAACAATAACTTTGAAACACTGCTACGATTTATAAAAAATTTTGATTTTTTACTTTCTTTCATACTAGCCCTCTTTACACAATTATACAATTTTATTTTACAATAAAACACATAAACTGTCAAGAAATATAAAAGCTGTGTTTGCAAAAAAAGAGCAAACACAGCTTTTATATTAGTTTGTTGGTATTAAAATCATTTTATCATCATTCAGAATATCATCTGCCATTTCATTTATATGCTTTAATTCCTCAACATCTGCAAAATAATGTCTTGCAATGTCCCAGACTTTTTCACCCGCAGAAGCAAAATATATCGTCATTGCGCCATTGTTTTTCTTATGTACCGTTTTGCTGTCATTTATTCTTATATCTGTAATAAGCGGCAGGTTACTGCACTTATAAATCGCGGCGCAGATATTTAGTTCCATCCGCAGCTCCATATTACACTCGCCCGTAAGCGTATAATTTGCAGATGTCACTGTAATTTCCGGCGAGCATTTGAATTCCCCAACGGTATTCATAGGATGAGTATATTCAAAATCAATCGTCTTTTCGTAAAACAGAGGAGTCCCATCTCTATCCCCCGCAATTATATATATCGTAACTGTTCCGCTGACATTCATAGAATTATCGGAAAATCTTACGGAATTAGTTTTTACATCACACCACATATCCAAAACAGTTTCAATCGTGTCTTCGGTGAATTCGATATTTTTCTTACAACTAAAACTTTGATTTACATTTTCTATTATCTTGTTGAAACAGATTTCATTTTTAGAAATATCAGCCTCATATTTTCTTGAATACGCGTCAACAATTACCGCAACATCATTATTGCAGCAGCACTCGCTCGTAATTAACAGTTTTGCCGTGAGCATTAGCTGTCTGCATTCGCCGGAAGCTGAAACACGTGGTTTTATTTCAAGATGAGCAATGCTCACCTTTGATTCGCAATCACATCCGTCAGATATCCCGTCAATCTCAATAAGCTGACTAAAAGGCAACTGATATCGCACGGTTTGCGGTGCTGTATTTCCCTCAGGCGCGTACAACAATTTCACCTTTAATTCGCCCTTAACCACCGATTTGCTTGCAAGGATTTTGCTGTCAGTAATAAATGCCTCAGCATCGTATCTTATCACACAACGAATATCAGGCTGGCCTGCACTTAGTTCCATTTCTTCTTCAATAAGCAAATATTTTTCTGCACATCCCATAGGTACGGTTGCCGGTACGCTGCTGCGCAACAATTCAATGTTGCAGTCATCACAATCTGAAATAACCTCGGTAAGCTTTCGCTTTTTAAGTGTTACATATATACCCACCGCACCATGTATGTCAATTTTTCTGCCCGTAACCGCACGACAGTTTATGTATTCGCACTTGGTTTTTGCTGTTAATATACAACCATCGGTGTTAAGACTTGTATCAAAGCTTTTTGAAAACGGATATTGGTATTCATAGGAGCTGATGCAGTTGTCATTTCCGCGATATATCACTGTTACGGTAACACAGCCCTCTATTGCTACACTGCTGCTGTTTATGCTTTTTGAAGAAATGCGAGATATTGCGCGGCATTTAAGAATTTTAGATATATCAGCGTAATAGTCGGGTAAAGTAAAATCAATATCTATTGGCTGTTCTGCCGACTCACAAAATACTGTATCAAGACTAAACACACTTGTTTTAAGGTTTTTTTGCTCCATTTATATACACGCTCCAAAAATACTTTTTATTTAATTGTATTCATTTTGCGTGCAACTTATTACAAAAAAGAACAGCTTGAAGCCAAGCTGTTCTAAAATTTTATTGCTCTGTTGTATCAGGCACTTCACACTCAAGATAACCATTTTTAATTCGATTTTTTTGTGTAAGGCGATCAAACACCGTAAGTGCACCAAGCACCGCTGAAAATATTGCAACAACGGTTCCTACAAACTTTAAAAATTTCTTCACACAAAACGCCTCCTATATTTTTTATATCTATTCTTATATTCTGCTATTTTTCGGCAAAAGTCAAGTGTTTTTTACATAAATGGTGCAAAAAGATGCAATATTGACCGTTTCAGCCTTATAAACCACGATGATTTCTTTAATTTTTTTGTTGTTATTTCTTCACATTGCAACAGTAGTGTGTTAAAATGCTCTTTTATTCCGTATACCGTCTTGTTACCACACATCCACACGCCGCACTCAAAATGCATTATAAAACTGCGATAATCCATATTAACGGTACCTACGGTGGCGACCGCATCATCCGAAACAAAAAACTTTGAGTGTATAAATCCTGGTATATACTCATAGATTCTGACTCCGGCTTCAAGCAGGTCGTAATAGTTATACTGTGTTACGGGGTGAACGTACCATTTGTCAGGTGTATGCGGTGTAATGATGCGCACATCTATACCCGATTTTGCCGCAAGGCGAAGGCACTCTTTCATAGAATTATCTATTATAAGATATGGTGTAACAATATACACATATCTCTGAGCCGAGTTAAGTATCTGCATATAAATGCCCTCTGCTGGATTTTTATTATCAAGAGGACCGTCGGCATAAGGTAACAAAAAGCCCTTTTCAAGTGCCTTTTCTTCCGATATATGAGAACTCATATCGATTCCCTTGCCGGTGGTGAATTCCCAAGTGCTGCAAAACATTGCAAGAAAGCTTTTAACAGCATCTCCCTTTATAATAGCTGCACAGTCCATCCAATAGCCAAAGCGCTCAAGCTCATTTATATATTCGTCAGCCAGATTAAGTCCACCCGTTACCGCCACCTTACCGTCAATAACCACTATTTTACGGTGGTTACGGTTGTTCATAAAAATATCCAAGGATGGTCTTATTTTGTTAAATACTGCCACCTCTATACCCTTGCGGCGAAGCTTGGTTACAAAGTTTTTGCGTTGACGCTTTATAGAACCGAAATCATCAAACAAAACCTTAACCTCTACACCCTCTCGCACCTTGCGTTCAAGTATATCGCAAACAGCGCTCCACATCTTGCCTTCTGCAATTATGAAAAATTCTATAAAAATATAGTGTTGAGCCTTTTCAAGCTCCTCAAGAAAACGTGGCAAAAACACTTCGCCGGGCGCTAAAAATTCAACCGATGAATTTTTATATAGCGGATACCCTGATTCAAGCGTCAGATAATCCGCTTGGCGCGAGTGCAGTCCATCGCTGTAACGCAAGGTTTCATGCGCATCATTATCCTTTGACAGTTGCTTTAAATATTTGCTTTCACACCGCTGCATTTTGCGTTTAACGTGCGGAAAAACACGGCCGCCGCCCAGCAGCATATATGCCGTAACGCCAAAAATGGGCACTGCCAGAATAAATATTATCCAGAGTATTTTATAGCTTGATTTGCCACTACTGTTGGTTATATAAAGCACCATTACAATGGCAAGAATTGTACAAAGCGTATTTAAAAAGAAATAATGCTCAGATAACCCCATCAACATAACTATAAAAAACACAA
>CAYLXT010000039.1:0-13629 GCA_964387615.1 uncultured Ruminococcus sp. | reverse complement strand
GTGCCAAAAGTTCACATTTTAAAGCATACTATCCTTACGGAACCGTGGCATATGCTTTACCTCTGATTTTTTAGTATATTACTCTTTGGATTTCAGATAATAAATTTAAAGGAGTGATAATATGGACACAAATAATCTTGTAAAAAATACACTTGACGAGATACCAAAAACGAACCACGATGCAAAACGGATTGTAGGACTTGTAAAGCAAGGCGGAAGAGTGACAGGATACAAGCTTTCTGATGAAAGTATTGTTTCAAAACAGCAGGCAGTATCAATGGCAAAACAAGGTGAGATTGCGGGTGTGGGTATCGCACACCGCAAGAATAGTGAATACCTTAAATCCATCCCCGACAGTAGCGAAAACAACAACCTCGGCAATCTACCAAGTGTATCTATGAAATAATAAATACCCCTACTTCGTATTTACGAGTAGGGGTATTTATTATTTTACATTAAACACAAACTCATTATCCTTATAATCACAAACTACATTATCTCCGTTTTTGATACTTCCGTCAAGAATTTTTTCGCTGAGAGCATCCTCTATGCGATTTTGGATTTCGCGGCGGAGCGGTCGCGCGCCGTATACCGCGTCAAATCCCTTGTCGGCAAGAGCGTTCAAAACCTCATCAGTAAAGTCAATTGTTATATTAAGATTTTTAAGTCTACTCGTCAGATTGTGAAGCATTTTACCTGCAATCTGTTTGATTTCGTCCTGACTGAGTTTGCTGAACACGATAATATCGTCAACACGATTTAAAAACTCGGGGCGGAATGAAGATTTTAATTCCTCTAAAACGCGGGATTTTATATCTTTTTCGTTTTGGTCGCTACTATCACCTGAGCCAAAACCAAATGACACCTTTTTATCGGTTATAAGTCGCGCGCCGATATTAGAGGTCATAATAATAACCGCATTTTTAAAGTCAACCCTTCTGCCCTGTGAGTCGGTAAGAATACCGTCTTCGAGTATCTGAAGCAGAATATTAAATACGTCGGGATGCGCCTTTTCAATTTCGTCAAAAAGTATAACCGAATACGGATTTCTGCGCACCTTTTCGGTAAGCTGACCGCCCTCTTCAAAGCCTACATATCCCGGAGGCGAGCCCACAAGTCGTGATACGGTATGCTTTTCCATATACTCTGACATATCAAGCCGTATCATCATATTTTCGCTACCGAACATTGCTTCGGCAAGCGCTTTACAAAGCTCGGTTTTACCAACACCGGTAGGACCTAAAAAGATAAACGAACCAATTGGTCGCTTTGGGTCTTTTAAGCCTACTCTGCCACGTCTTATAGCCTTTGATACAGCAGTTACAGCCTCAGCCTGACCTACAAGACGGTTGTGCAAAACTTCTTCAAGCTTAAGCAGCCTCACGCTTTCTTCCTCGGTAAGCTGAACAACCGGCACACCTGTCCAAAGAGATACTATCTCGGCAATATTTTGCTCGGTTACTTTTCCCGAAGCGTGAGCATTTTTAACGCTTTGCTGTTCTTTAATATTTTTGATTTCTGCTTCGAGCTGTTTTTCCTCATCACGCAAAGATGCCGCACGTTCAAACTCTTGTGAATTGATAGCATCATCCTTTTCCGCCTTTATAGCCGCGAGCTTCTGCTCGGCATTCTTTATCTCATCAGGTGGCGTGGCAGTACTGAGTCTCACGCGTGAAGCCGCCTCATCAATAAGGTCAATCGCCTTATCAGGCAAAAATCGATCATTGATATATCTTGAAGACAGTTTTACCGCCGCTGTGATAGCGTCATCGGTAATTACTACCTTGTGGTGCGCTTCATATTTATCTTTAAGACCCTTAAGAATAAGGATTGCATCCTCCTCGCCTGGTTCTGCCACCGTAACGGTCTGAAAACGGCGCTCAAGTGCTGAATCTTTTTCTATATTCTTACGGTATTCACTGATTGTTGTAGCGCCTATAAGCTGAAAATCACCGCGAGCAAGCGACGGCTTTAAAATGTTGGCCGCATCGGTTGAGCCTTCGGCTGAACCTGCGCCAATTATAGTATGAATCTCGTCAATAAACAGTATAATGTCATCGGCTTTTGTGACTTCATCAACTACAGCCTTAATTCGTTCTTCAAAATCACCACGGTATTTTGTACCTGCAACCATACCCGTAAGGTCAAGTGTAAATACCTTTTTATCAAGAAGAATTTCAGGAACGTTACCGTCTATAATACGTTGAGCCAGTCCCTCAATAATGGCGGTCTTACCCACACCCGGCTCGCCTATAAGACAAGGATTATTTTTAGTGCGGCGGCAAAGTATCTGGATAATACGCTCAACCTCGGTCTCTCTTCCGATAACGGGGTCAATTTTACCCTTTGCCGCTTCGGCTGTTAAATCTCTGCCGTATTTTTGCAGGGTTTCACACTTGGTGTTTTTAGACTTACCGCCCTGCTGACCGCCGAATTTTACATCGTTAATATTTTGGGTTTCTATTCCCGACACCTCAAGAGCATTTGCAGTAAGAGCCGCCACATCAACGCCTAATTCCTTTAAAAATCTTATGGCAAAGTTATCCTGTTCGCCGAGTATACCAATAAGTATATGCTCGGTACCGACAAATTTTTTGCCAAGATTACTGCAACCCTGCATTGCGGCTTCAAGCACTCGTTTTGCACGTGGTGTAAAGTAGTCGGGCGACAGCTTGGTAGGAGTACCTGTGCCGATATTTGTACGGATGAGTTCTTCTATTTTATCGGCAGTAACGCCCTGTTTATTTAAAACACTTGCGGCAACGCCGCTGCCTATGCGAAGCAGTCCTAAAAGCAAATGCTCACTACCTACATAGGTATGTCCCATCTGACTTGCCGCGTTTATAGCCTGATTCAGACCCTCATTGGCTTTTTCGGTAAAGCCGTTAAAGTTATACTTCAATTGTTAAAATCTCCTTTAAAGTAAATTTCTGACTAAATTTGCGCGTTCTATATCACGCGACTCGGGCGACATTTCACCCGCCCTTTTCATAATCATATACGGTTGACTGTCGACGATAATTCCCATAGGCCACGTTTTACACTTTATAATTCCAACCGATAAACCCAACAGTATGTCACTTGCGCGTGTAAGCAATTCTGCGCTTGTCAGTATTCTTGCGTTCTTTAATATGCCGTAAGAGCGCATACATCTATCCTCAAGGCGCAACATATCCAGTTGTTTGCGATATTCTTTTTCTTTATTTATAAGCTGGTTGGCAATAATTTTAAGGTTATCGATCGCGTTTTTTTCGCTGATACCGAGCGTAACCTGATTTGATATCTGATAAAGTGATGCAAGCGCCTTTGTTCCCTCTCCGTACATACCGCGTACGGTAAGCCCAATTTTGCTGACCGAATCAGAAAGACCCGCTATTTCACCCTTACTTTCAATAATCGGTAAATGCAGCATTACGGAGGCTCTGAGTCCAGTACCCAAATTGGTCGGGCACTCGGTTAGAAAACCTATTCTGCTGTCAAAAGCTACATCTAACCTGCTACATAAAATTTCGTCAAGTATATTAGCAATTTCGTAAGCCTTTTCAAATTGTAAACCCGCAAGCAGCACCTGAACTCTGATATGATCTTCTTCACCTAACATTATACAAATGCTTTCATCATCAGATATAATTATTGCCCGATTTTTAAAATTCAACGCAAATCTTTTGCTTATAATATGACGCTCAACCATTGCAAATCTTTCTATTTCTGGCACATTATCCATAGAAATATATTTTAATGACCTTGCTATTGGAGCATCGCTGTTTAATATCGCATTCTTTACAGCATCGTTTACAGCTTCAAACTGTTCAGGCGTCATCTTTGAGGGAAATGGTATACCCTTTATATTGCGGGCAAGTCTGATTCTTGTGCTTACCGCAATAGGATTTTGCGGCGCTGTCGGATAAAACCAAGAACTCATAACGCTTTCCCCTCCAACTGTTTTATCTGGTCGCGCACCACTGCGGCTTGTTCATAATTTTCTTCTTTTACAAGTTTATTCAATAATTTACGAAGCTCTGATAACTTATCGGTTTTTGTTTCACTTGGCATAATATTGGTAGGAATTTTCCCGATATGCTTAATACTTCCATGCACCCTTTTAAAATAAGGTAAAAGCTGTTCGTAAAATACACTATAGCACTCGGGACAACCACATTTTCCACTTTGGGCAATATCACCGAAGGTAGAGCCACAGCAACCGCAACGTGTACGTTGCGAATTATTAGGAGTTATGGTTGTATCATCAAACATTGAAGAAAGCATTTGTGAAAGATTATTTCCCTTTATATCGCCATACCCTTCGCTTGCTGCACAATTACCACAAAGGTGTTTTTCAAAAACCTTGCCGCCGACCACCGAGCGTATGTGTGTGGTGGCATCTGCTTTTCCGCATTTTTCACAAAGCATAAAATCATCCCTTTCAAATCTGGACAAGAAGCATTTCTTTTAGTATTGCCGCACGCAAGCTATCCTGAAAAATAACAGGCACACTACGCATAACATTATTTGACAGCGCCGCGTACATAACCCTGGCTGTCTCTTTATTAATAAGCTCTGACTGTAAACAGTTTTCAATAACTATACGCGCGCTCATTGTATCAATGCTATCGCCTATTGAATTAATTATATGCATAAGCGCAGTAGACTTACGCATAACAACGCGGCTGATTTTGATATAACCGCCACCGCCGCGACGACTTTCAATTATATAGCCATGCTCAGGCGTAAAGCGAGAGGATAAAACATAGTTAATCTGGCTTGGAGCGCAACCGATAATATTCGCAAAATCGTTGCGTTGTATCTCGGCAGTATTTTCCTCCGACTCATTAAGCATACGCAGTATTTCGTTTGTAATCAAATCGCTTATTTTCATAGTTCATCACCTTTTTGACTTTCTTTGACTTAATTATAAAACGAAGGTCAGGAAAAGTCAATAATTATTTTAAAAATAATTTTTGTAACACATATTTTGACCACAGCATAGTATGTGATGAAAGACAAAAAAGGAGGTCTTTAATATGTGTAATAATGGCTTTGGTGGTTGCGGTTGTACTTGGATAATCATCCTTATCCTCTTGTTCTGCTGCTGCGGTAACAACACTAACGACAACAGCTGCGGTTGCGGTTGCTCAAACAACGGTTGCGGTTGCTAATTAAGAATCCATACAGCAAAGCCACGGGGCACCTGAAATCAGGTGCCCCGTGGCTTTTGCATATATTTAATATTTTTCTAGACTGCGCAAATATTCGCCTGCGGTAACACCTGTGTATTTTTTAAACACACGGCTTATCTGTCACACAAAAATGTTTGCCACTCGGTAAATACAAACTAAAATATATAAGTATCGTAGCAGGCATATCTGCATCACAGTCGAAAAATCTCGTGTCATAAACAGCGCCTTCGGGAATATACAATAAGGTGATGGGACGGATACCCGAAGATGTCTGTATAGAACTGCTGAAAAAGTATCAGGATGAAAAGACTGAGCTTGTAACAGAAATCGCCGCGCTTGAATCAAAACTTTTCGAAATGGAAAAAACTACAGCATATGTGGACGAGTTTATACATAGGCTGAAAACCTACTTGGATGTACCGAAACTTACTCGTGAGATGTGTATGGAACTTATTGTGTTTGTTACCGTTGACGAGTGCCCGTGAAAGTACATCAAGGAGCCACGAGAGATCCATATCTACCATAAACTGATTGATAAGCAACCACTACCAGTTAGAAAATGCTTATATGATTTTAATTACTCTTTCAATTCTTTTTATTAATGTTTTTTGGCAAAAAAACACAGGGCAACTTACGATGAGGTGCTCTGTGTTTTATTTATCTATATAAAGCAAAAGCCTGACAACAGTACTGTCAGGCTCTATGTATCACATTAGTTATTATCAAAGAACTTTAAAACTGAACCGAAGTTGTCATCGCCGTCATCACCTGTATCACCAAGCAAAGCTGCGAGATCGTCTTTCTTTTCGTTTCTCTTATCTTCGCCAAGACCGGTAGCAACAACAGTAACACGGATAGTATCTTCAATGCTTTCATCAAGCTGAGCGCCCCAGATAATTGTTGCATCGGGATGAGCCATCTCTGCAATAATTGTAGAAGCCTGCTCAACCTCTTCAAGACCGATATCATCAGAACCTGTTATGCTAATAATTACGCCGCGGGCATTATCCATAGAGGTTTCAATAAGTGGGCTGGTAATAGCCATACGAGCAGCCTGCTCTGCCTTGTCGCGACCTGTTGCAACACCAACGCCCATATGAGCATAGCCTGCATCAGCCATAATAGCCTTAACGTCAGCAAAATCAAGGTTAACGAGAGCTGTAACATTAATAAGCTCAGAAATGCTTGATACACCCTGACGAAGAACATCGTCAGCAATGTTAAATGCATTTTTAAATGTAATTTTCTGTTCTGAAACAAACTTAAGTCTTTCGTTAGGAATAACGATAAGGCTATCAACCTGCTCACCAAGAGCCGCAATACCTGCTTCAGCCTGAGCCATACGCTTTTTACCTTCAAAAGCAAAAGGCTTTGTTACGATACCAACGGTAAGAATACCAAGCTCTTTAGCAATAGCTGCTACTACAGGAGCCGCACCTGTACCTGTGCCGCCGCCCATACCTGCGGTAATAAAGATCATATCAGCGCTACGGATAGCTGCTGCGATTTCATCGCGTGATTCCTCTGCTGCAGAACGGCCGTTTTCAGGATTACCGCCTGCGCCCATACCTGCTGCTGATTTTTCACCAATTTGAATTTTCTGGTCTGCTTTTGAAAGGAAGAGCGCTGCCTTATCGGTGTTAATAGCAATAAATTCAACACCACGAACACCTGCCGCTACCATGCGGTTTACAGCATTACCGCCGCCGCCGCCAACGCCTACGACCTTAATCTGAACTACATTTTCCATTTCTTCTGCAACTTCGAATGGCATTTTAAAATTCCTCCAACTTTATACAAATATAGAAATACGCATTAATATACAAATACATATTATCATAACTTAAAACAAATTTCAATACTTTTTATTACAAAATTGTAACTTTTTTTAATTATCCTCTTCTACAAAACTTCCCTGACTGTTTGTAGGGGTCCACATACTCAGATTTATCTTGCCTTTTCGGTCAGGAATACTCTCTATCATACTCCCTAAATGTGCAATTTTTTCCTCAGTATAATCGGTTGTGCCAAGCACTACCGTAAACCTTCCTTCAACCTCAAGACTAAGCTCCAAAATATTGCTTACATCGATTTTATCAATCTTTATATTCTTTTGCTGCAATGCCGTTATAAGCGTATTTACAAGCTGTTCTTCGGCAGAATTATTATATATCGCCTTTTGACTTTCCTTGCCCTCAATACCGCTTGTCACGATTTGAAAAACATTTTCGGGTGTTTCGTCTTGTTCTTTTAAAATATAACCGTTTTCACTTAAAATAAAGAATTGGTCACCTGACTGATAATAAGCGTATTCTTTAGCGTCTGTAACGGTTAAAATAATAGCATCGGGAAATACGCGTTTAAGCTTTATACTGTCTACATACGGAAGTTTGTTTCTTATATTCTTTTCAACCTCTTCCTCCGACACTACAAAAAGATTATCATCGGTAGTAAGCTGCGACGCCTTTATAATTTCCGATTTGGAATAAATCTCGCTACCTGAAACGTTGATACGTTTTATTGGAAAAAATACCGTAAAGCACATAATCGCAAGTGTTATCAATGCAATTATTAAAAAGAATACAAAAGCAATTTTAAGCCGTCTTCTACGCGCTTTCTTTTGCCGTGCGGCGCGACGTTTATTCACATCCGATTGCATTTATTTCACTTGCCTTTCTATTTATACTTCTCTTATATCAGCGCCCAAAAGTGATAAGCGCTTATCAATACTTTCATATCCACGTTTTATGTGATGAATATTGCTTATAACTGTTGTACCGTTTGCTGCCAATGCTGCCACAACCAACGCTGCGCCGCCTCTCAGGTCGGTACATCTGCACGGTGCCGCCGAAAGAGTGCTGACACCTTCTATAACGGCTACCCTGCCTTCAACCTTTATTTTTGCACCAAAACGCTTAAGCTCATCAATATAGCGAAAGCGATTTTCAAATATATTTTCAACAATTACTGATGTTCCCGTGGCTTTTGAAAGCATTGCAACTACCAAAGGTCCCGCATCGGTGGGAAATCCCGGATATACAACCGTTCTTATTGTAGAAACACGTGAAAGCCTCTCTGGAGCATTTATTGTAAGAGCGTCACCTTTAAGCTTAATTTCACATCCTGCTTCTTCAAAAACAGAATTTATAGCCGTCAGATGCGACGGTATTATATTTCTTAAGGTAATATTACTGCCGGTTATAGCTGCAGCCGCCATAAAACTCGCAGCCGCTATACGATCGGGTATAACCCTGTGAACGCAGCCTTTTAAACCTCTCACACCGTAAATTGTCACTGTATCGGTACCGCAACCGTAGACCCGTGCTCCGCTTGCATTTAAAAATTCCGCAAGATCACAAATCTCAGGCTCTCTTGCCGCGTTATGAATTGTTGTAACGCCCTTTGCAGTAACCGCCGCAAGAATAATGTTTTCGGTTGCACCAACACTTGCAAACGATAAGGTTATATCGGTTCCTATTAGTCCGTTTGGAGCATTAAGCTCTATAAGTCCGTGTTTTTCGGTAACTTTAGCGCCCAAACGTTCAAGTGCTGAAATGTGTAAGTCAATCGGTCTTGGCCCTAATTCACAGCCACCCGGACTGCTTATTACCGCATTTCCGCAACGCCCAAGTACCGCGCCCAAAAATATAACAGATGATCGCATTTTTTGCATAAGCTTATCGGGAATACGGCTACATTTCAGAGCACTTGTGTCAACCGTGACAGTATTATTTTTAAGACAACATTTACAACCCAAATGTCGCAAAATATTTACTGAGGCACTAACATCTGACAATTCAGGACAATTATGTATTTCGCTGACACCACGGCATAACACCGTTGCGGCGAGAATAGGCAAAACACTATTTTTAGCTCCGTGAATATCCACCTCGCCAAAAAGTTTGTTTCCACCGTTTATGATAAGTTTTGACATTGTTGTTCCCCCAAAACACAAGGTATTACAATGTCATATTATGCAAATTTTAAAATTTTGCTATTTTTACTTATGCATTAGTGTATAACTGCATTATAATCTCGTAAATTCGCTCATTTGCATCAATTATTGCGCCCTTGCTTGCCGCAGCAGACATCTGCGATAAACGAGGCTTATTTTCAATTAGATTTGAAACAACCTCAATTAATTTTTCGTCGGTCAAATCTTTTTCCTCAACTATCTCGGCAGCGCCGATACGCTTTAAGGTCATTGCATTATGGAATTGATGATTTTCGGCTACATACGGTGACGGTATAAGAATAGCAGGCTTGCCGCAAGCAAGTAGCTCGCTGAGAGTTATTGCGCCTGCACGACAAATAATAAGATCTGCCGCCGCCATACAAACATCCATATCGCTGATATATTCTCTTATGTCAACCTTATTGGATAAATTAATATCTTTAAGGCTATCAATAAAATCACCATAGCCTGACTTACCTGTGCCATGTATATGATAAAACCTGTCGGTGCCGTTATGCCATTTTATAAGCCCCGAAACTGCCTGATTTATTCGCATAGCGCCAAGTGATCCACCAAAAGATAGCAGCAACGGAATATCGTTATCAATCCCTATCTTAGCGCGAGCGTCTTCGCGTGTTATTGTTAAAAGCTCGCTACGAACAGGATTGCCTGTAATATAGGGTTTTTTCTTGAGTTTTAAATATTTTTCCGCTTCGGGCATAGCAAGCATTACAGCATCAACATTAGGCGCCAACATTTTAGTTGTAACACCCGGAAATGCATTTTGCTCGTGTATAGCGGTTTTAATACCCAATTTTGCCGCTTCGCGCAAAACAGGACCGCTTACATAACCGCCAGTGCCGATAACAACATCAGGCTCAATTTCCCTTAAAATTTTTCGTGCAGTTACAGAAGATGTAAGCGCCTTTCCAACGGCAGAAATATTTTTACCGATATTTTCAATACTTAATTTACGCTGAAAACCCGCAACCGAAATGGTGCGGAAATTGTAACCCTTTTCGGGTACTAATTTAGCTTCTAACTTATCAGGAGTACCAATATAACTTATATGAGCGTCCGTGTGTTTCTCTCTTATATAACCCGCAATAGCAAGTGCAGGATTGATATGTCCCGCTGTGCCGCCGCCTGCAAAAAGTATATGCATAAAGCGTATTCCTCCTATTTTACTTTTTCAATATTGGCGCCGCGTGATACTGACAATACTATTCCCATTTCAGCAAGCAGTATCAGCAGCGATGTACCGCCGTAACTAAAGAACGGTAGGCTTATACCCGTATTTGGTATTGTATTTGTAACTACCCAGATATTAAGCATTGCCTGAAGTCCTACCTGGAACGTCAAACCGATAGCAAGCATAGAACCAAATTTATCGGGAGCACGCATAGCGATTGTAAATCCTCGCCATACAAGCAGTGCAAACAAAATTATTATCACCGCTGCACCTACGAGTCCTAATTCCTCACATACGATTGAAAAAATAAAATCGTTATGCGGTTCAGGCACCCAAAGATATTTTTGACGCGACTGTCCAAGACCTCTGCCGAGTGCGCCTCCCGAGCCTATTGCTAACAGTGATTGTATAGTCTGAAAGCCCTCACCCGTGGCATCTGCCCAAGGATCAAGCCAATATTTTATGCGGTCAGAACCGTAGCTGATAAATCCGGTTGACTGGGTGACAATCACTAACACCACGCCAAGTACAGCCACAACAATTCCCACTATTACAACCTTTCGGTTTAGACCGCCGATATAAATCAAAACTATGCCTATTGCTGCGATAAGCAATGTAGCGGAAAGATGGGGCTCCAGCACTACCAACAGGCAAGTAGCACCTAAAACACCAAACAAAAACAAAATGAATTTCCAATTATTCATTAATTTCTGATTAGCGGCAATAAGGGTTGAAAAAAGTATTACAATGGCAAACTTTGCAATCTCTGACGGCTGAAAACTAAAACCACCTATAGCAAACCACCGCTTAACACTCATTCCGCTGACCATTGGAGGCAGTATCAACAATATAATTAATAAAAGTGTTGTTGCTATATAAACCATCCAACTTATCTTTCGCCAAAAATGATAGTTAATACGCGAGGTGATAAACATTGCAATAAGACCTGCACATGCAAACAGTGCTTGCTTTATTATAAATTTATAACTGTTGTCATAATACTCCAAAGAATAAGCATAGCTTGCCGAAAAAAGCATTACAAGACCTATTGTAAGCAATATAAGCACAAATGAAAGGAAGGTTATATCTTGCTTTCCGCTTTGAAAAAAGCCGTTTCGCTTGTTTTTTAACGTGTTTTTTGCCATATTCCCTTCCTCCTTTAATAAAGTTTTATTACCAGTTAAAAATTATTGAAAGCAATGCTATTATGCAACCGATTAATGCTACAAAAGAAAACAGCATTACTACCTTTTGTTCTGAAAAGCCACTCATTTCAAAATGATGGTGAAGAGGCGACATTTTAAAAATTCTTTTGCCTGTGCGCTTAAACCAGAACACCTGCAATACAACAGATAGCGCCTCGATTAAATATACACAGCCCATAAGTATTAACAATATCGGTCTGCCGATTCCAAATGAAAGGGCTACAACCATACCGCCTAAAAACATTGAGCCTGTATCGCCCATAAATACCTTGGCAGGTTTTGAGTTCCACACAACAAAGCCTGCGCATGCACCGGCAAGAGATGCAGATAAACAGTTTATAGAGCCAATGCCCATTCTGCCCGAGGCTAGCATAAAAGCACACGCAACAACCAATGTTACGCTTGAAGCCAAACCGTCAAGTCCATCGGTAAGATTAACGGCATTTGTAAAACCGTAAATAAACATAAGTGCAATCGGCCAGAAGAGCAGGCCTACACCGCTTACAATACTGATTTCACCAACAAACGGTATATATGTCGTATGCATACCGCAAAGTGCTAATGTTACAAGATAAGCCGCAGAAACAAGTAGTTGCATAAAGGTTTTCTGCTTAGCGGTAAGACCTAAATTGCGCTTTTTTACAACCTTGATATAGTCATCAAAAAATCCAATAGCGCACATACACAAAGCCATTACTATGCCCGCGAGCAAAACGGTCAGACGATAGGGATCGGACGTCTCTGTAGCAAAATCGCCTTTCGTCAAATATGAATAGCCAAAACCCACAGCGGTTGACAGCAACACACCTGCCACCATCATCACGCCGCCCATAGTGGGAGTTCCCTGCTTATCCTTGTGCCAATTCGGACCTTCCTCCAGAATAGTTTGCCCAAATTTCAATTTTCTTAAATACGGAATTACAATAAACCCAAGCAATGCCGTTACAGCAAACGAAACAAGCGCTGCAACAACTGCGGTATAGTCCTTCATAATATTCCCCTCTTAGAATTCTTTATTTTTTAAAGTGAAGCCAGAGCCTCTTTTACAATCTCGCGTTCATCAAGATGTATTGTGCCTGTATTCAGTATCTGATAGGTTTCGTGTCCTTTACCTGCCAGAACTATTATATCCTGCGATTCGGCTATTGACACAGCATATTTAATGGCTTCTACCCTGTTTGTAATTACTTTTACAGGGGTTGTCGTTCCATTAATACCGGTAAGAATATCCTTAATAATTTCGTCAGGCTCCTCACTGCGCGGATTGTCGCTTGTTACAATAACATAGTCGGCATATCGCGCTGCAATACTGCCCATAATCGGACGCTTTGTCTTATCGCGATCACCACCGCATCCGAAAAGCACAATAACACGATTTTTTTCGCAGTCTCTGAATGTCTTTAATATATTTTTAAGTCCATCAGGCGTGTGCGCATAATCTATAATCACAGTAAAATCGCGACCGGTAGGAACCGATTCTGCCCTACCCTTTATGCCTTCAATAGATTGTATCGCGCTTGCAACGGTTGTTATCGGCAATCCCAATTCAACAGCCGTTACAGCCGCACACATAGAGTTGTAAACCGAAAATTTTCCGCCTGTATTAAATTTTATGTGATTTAAAATATCATTGCTGACAAGCTCATATTCAACACTTGAAGGATAATACTGCACCGCCTTGGCGCTATACGTTGAATTATCTTCTAAAGAATATGAAACAATCTTGCAATCAAGATCGCTTATGAGCTGCTCGCAGTAATCATCGTCGCTATTTACAATGGCTGTTTTGCACATTTTAAACAGCCTTTTTTTTGCAGCAAGATAATTTTCCATAGTAATATGATAATCGAGATGATCTTGCGTAAGATTAGTAAAAATAGCCGCATCGAAGCAGAGATTACACACACGCTTTTGATCTAATGCGTGAGAAGAAACCTCCATCACAGCATACTGACAGCCCTTTTCTTTCATTAGGGCAAACAAACGGTTCAGTTCATAAACGCCGGGGGTTGTATTTTTTGCAGGCAAAGTTTCGTCACCAATAAGGTTTTGTATAGTGCCGATAAGTCCAACCTTATAGCCAGCGTGCTCTAAAATACT
>CAYLXT010000038.1:0-14010 GCA_964387615.1 uncultured Ruminococcus sp. | reverse complement strand
ACACTTGTAGCATAACTGACGGAATAATGCAAAATGGTCTTATAGTAAGGCATTTACTTATGCCACAGGCAACCCGCGATGCAATTGCTGTATTTAATTGGGTCGAAGAAAATACACCCAACGCATATTTCAGTATCATGAGCCAGTATGTGCCTATGGCAAAAGCTGTCAATCTGCCGATTATAAATCGAACGGTAACCGTCAGAGAATACAACAAGGTTGTAAATTACATTGCTGAAAGCGGATTTAATAACTGTTATATCCAAGAGCGAAGCAGTGCGGATAAAAATTTCATACCTCATTTTGATTTAACAGGTATTACTTAATTAACCCGACTTCTTGTCGGGTTAATTTTTATAAAATAATTGTATTTTCGTATTGACGAAAATGTGTTTGATATGTTAAAATATATTGGATAATTAGGCGTGGTATGCCTTAGCAAAATTTTTTATTATTCGCGTAGGAGGAGTTATGGAGAAAATTAAAGGTTTCTTTAACAAAATTGGTGAGCTTTGTAAAAAGGTTTGGAGCTTTATAAAAGCAAAAAAGATTCTTTTTATAATTATCGCTTCTGTCTTGGTTGTTGCTATTGTGGCTACCACACTATTTGTAGTGTTGGGTAAAAACAATGGTGATGTTACCGAATTTGACAGACCACAGGGAAACACCCTTTATACCGTAAATGTTGAGACCGCCGGCGGTATGGCAATGTCAGATGTTGATGTGTATATTTACACAGATGACGGTTTATCTGATATGATCGATTATACAAAAACCAATGATGATGGTACTGCTACCTTTAATCTTGATGAAAGCGAAGATTATGCTATTGTTTTAATGTCAGTACCAAAGGGTTACGCACTTGAAGAAAGTTATAAATTTGACGGTACTGTAAAAAATATCGTTCTTACATCTTCTCTTATTACCGATGCTGACCTTTCAACTGCAAGTTTAGGTCTTGGCGATGTTATGTATGATTTTACCGTTATGAAGCCCGACGGCACCGAGATTACTTTGTCCGAAGTTCTTGCTGACAAAAAACTTGTTGTGCTTAACTTCTGGTACACAACATGTAGTTGGTGTCTTGAAGAGTTTCCTTTGATGGATGAAGTATACAAGGATTACAGTGATGATGTTGAAATTATCGCGCTTAATCCTATGGAAGACAACAATGCCGTTGACACATTTCAAAAGCAATATGGCTATTCGTTTAATATGGTGTCTTGTCCGTCATCATGGGCAAATACATTTAGCGTAACCGGTTACCCAACATCTGTATTTATTGACCAATACGGTGTTATATGCGTTGTTGAAGCAGGAGCTATCACAAGCAAGCGTCCGTGGGTCTGCGCATTTGATCATTTTACCGCAGATCCTTATGAGCAAAAGCTATGCGAAAACGGTATCACGGATTTGGTCACTCAGATCAAACCTACATACGAGATGCCTTCGTCTGATGAAATTGCTTCTACAATAAATTCAGGAAGCATTAATGTTACATATCGTGCCGAAACTGAAGATGAAAATGCCGAATATATCTGGCCGTTCATTATCGGCGATAAGTTAGGTCGTTCATGCATTTACGCTTCAAATACAGGCATTGACAGTTCGTATGCGATAATATACGCAGATGTTGAACTAAAGGCAGGTCAGGCAATCGGTTTTGATTACCTTGTTTCATCTGAGCTTAGTTGTGATATACTTTATGTAATTGTTAATGACGAGGATATTTTCCAAATTTCAGGTGTTTCTGCTACTGAAGAGTGGAAATCGTGTTATCCTTGTGTTGCTGACGAAGACGGCACTTATGAGCTTGCTCTTTGCTTTATGAAGGACGAAGACGGTTCGGAGGGCGACGATACCGTTTATATAGATAATATGCGCGTTGTAAATGAGTCGCAGATTGATGTAGCAACATATCTGCCACGTTATGCCGCTACATCTGATGATGGCGATAACTTTAGTTATGTTGATGTTGTTTATAACAAAAACGACGGATACTATCATGTCGGCAGCGAAAACGGACCGTTGCTTTTGGCAGACCTTATGGGTTATACACCGTTTAACGAAGAAGAGTCAGTTCAAGAGATCGTTACCAACGGAGATGCCGATAAAAACGGCGTAAGTCTTTATGACAAGGAAGAGGAAGACGGTTTGGGTATGGTAAATTACTTCTCATACGCGTCTAACTCAAGTCTTTACGGTATTTGCACCGTTAATAAGGAGCTTGCTGAAATGCTTAAGCAGGTAGCAGAGGTTGCCGGTTTTGAAGACGACGAAAATGAGTGGCTTAAGATGTGTAAATACTATCAGGCCTACGGCACAGGCGCTTCACAGCTTGAAGATCCTATCAAAGGTCTTGCTACCTTTAGCGCATATACAACTACACTCGGCAAAAATGTAGCAAGCAACTATTTCTACTATAACCGTGTTATTATGCCGCGCGGATTATTGTCACGCTTTGTTCCTTCACAATCGGGCGTTTACCGCTTTACTTCCAAGAGTGATTACGAAGAGGGCATAGACGCTTGGATATTTGATGAAAACGGAGAGATTATCTATACATATTCGCACGATGAAAAATTGTTTACCGATTCTATAAACTGCTCTATGGTTTACTATATGGAAGCAGGTAAGTCATACTATGTGAATATGGCCTTTTGGGATGTATACGCCACAGGCACCATAAATTATGATGTTGAATATATTGGCGCTTCACATAAAATGTTCCGTCTCGCATCGCCAGGTTACTTTACCTACGATACCGATGCTACAGGCAGCGCTATGTATGATATAATTGCAGGTGGTATCAAACCTGTGCTTAAAGACGGTAAATATTACGATTCCGACGACGGTAGTCTTATTTATGCCGACTTTACAGGTCTTACAACTGTATTTAGTCAATCTATTACGGAAATGATTGAAATGGGTGGCTTTGATTTTAGTAAGTCTGAAACGGATGGCGAGATTTTGGCTTACCTCAAGCAAAATGATAACGATATTGAAAAAACCGAGGAATATCTTAAAAAGCTTTGGGGCGACGATTATGAAGCAACCGCTGAAATTTATGAAATAGAAGACGTTTTTGCAGGACGTTACCACGGCAATGGCGACGATCTTACCGAGGATATCAAGAAATATCTCAGCAAAATGGATACTTCCGATACAGAGCTTAACGGTTGTGTGGTTGTTGACGAAGAACTTGCCGAAATTTTGCAGCAGCTTATGGATAAATACACCTTTGAGGATGTAGAAAATTCTTGGCTAAAGGTTTGCTATTATTACGATTATCTTGGCGCTAATGACTAATTTCTTAATGAAAGAATGATTACAATGAAAAATTTAAAAAGATTATTATCTGTTCTTTTAATTGCTGCTCTTACATTATCACTTTTCACTCTTGCCGCTTGCGGTTCGGGTGAAAAGGACTATACCGTTAACCTTAAGGATGCGTTGGGAAATCCTTATACGTCGGGTATTGTTGTTAAGTTTATGCAGGGTGGTAAGCAAGTAGCAATGCAATCCTGTAACGAGCAGGGCGCGGCTACTAAATCACTTGTAAACGGTAAATATAATGTCGTACTTAGTTTTGCTGACGATGAAACAGAGTATCATTATGATACCAATATCAAGCTTACTCCCAGTAAAAATGAGGTAGATGTTGTTTTGGCATATAAAGTTACAGGCGAACCTGAAACACTGTATGTTGGTTCGGATGAGTATGATGCATACGCTGTTAATACAGGCTGTACTTATGTTGAGTTAAAGACAGATAGCCGCAACTATTTTCTTTTTACACCAACCAAAGAGGGTAATTATGAGTTTTCAATTGCTGAGGGTAAAAATGCTACAATAGGCTATTACGGCGCGCCTCATTTTGTTCAGGAAAATACTGCTGTTGAGGTGAATGACAACAAATTTACTATCAATGTAAAAGCAAGTATGATTGGCACTAACGGTACAGGAACGAGTACATTTGTTATCGGTGTTGATGCAGATAAAAAGTCCAAAGATTGTGTTTTAGGCATTCAAAGATTAGGTGATGCTATAAAAACGGTTGACGATGAGCCTTGGACTGTTTACCAAAAGACAGTTGAACTTCAGGATTATAAATTACCTACAAATCTTACGATCAAGGAATTTGACCTGACCGCGTCAACCGATACATATAATATTGTTTTGAATGAAAACGACGGTTATTATCATCTTAATGATGTAAACGGACCGATTGTGCTTGTTCGCCTTGCAGAAGATAGCAAGTATATCGCTTCCTTTAAAACTATGCTCGACCGTTCGGGTGTTAACAAATATTTCTTTGATGAAGATGAAAATTTTGTTAAAAAAGAAAGTTATTCCGAGTGTCTCCTTGAATATATTGAATATGTTGATGAAGAAAACGGCGTTTATCCGCTTACAGAGGATTTAAAATACATAATTCAGCAGCGCGGTGATTATGTCGGTTGGTGGGATATTGAAAACGCAGGTTATATGTTTAAAGATGATGCGGGCAATAATTTAGCCGATATCAATGCAGAGATCGCATGGTTATTTATGTGCTGTTATGCGGAGTAATACAATGATTAAGTGCAGCTTTTTAAAAAGCGTATTAGCGGTTGTTTTATGCGTATGCACGCTTTGTTTAGGTGGATGCTCTGAAAGTGGTAACGGATTAATTGCAAACGCCGATCTTTCTACAAGCAATTATAAACTTGGCGATTATATGGGTGATTACACTGTTACGGATGTAAACGGAAATATGCACACATTCTCTGAAATGCTTAAAGAGAAAAAGGTAATCATACTTAACTTTTGGTTTGTAAATTGCGGTCCCTGCAAAATGGAATTTCCGTATTTACAAAAGGCGTATGATTCATATAGTGCTGATGTTGCGGTAATAGCGATAAATCCTGTAGATAATAAGGCTTCAAGTATTGTGAAGTATGCTAAACAAAATAATCTTACCATCCCTATGGTTGTAGGAGATGAGGCTTGGGCTACAGCCTTTGACTTGCAGGGTTATCCCACAACTGTAGTAATAGACCGTTACGGTTCGGTTGCTTTTATGCATATGGGTAGTATTACCGAAGACGGTGTATTTGAAAAAATATTCGAATTTTTCAGTGCTGATGATTACAAACAGACAACATTAAAAAATATCAGCGATATTGAATAATTTATTTTATAAAAAGGATTGATTACAATGAAAAAAATTTTTGCGGTTATTCTGACATTGGGATTGATTTTCTCGCTTTGCGCCTGCGGCGGAGATAAAAACGGCCCTACAGGAACTGAAACACTTAACAATCAACAACAAAACGATACAGAAACCTACTCTGAAGAAGAGTCGGTCACAAAATTTAAGGTTACTCTTGTCGATCAAAACGGCGATCCCGTTCCTAATACTATGATACAAATTTGTAAGGATACTTGCGTGCCAAAATCAACCGATGAAAACGGTGTTGCTCAATTCGATTTTGAAGAAACAGATGGTCACAAGTTATCTTTGTTTAGCTGCCCCGAAGGTTACGAAACCGAATACGTGGGTGATAACTACATATATCTTGAAGACGGCGAAACAGAATACACATTTGAAATCACAAAAAAGTAGGCGAAATTTATGAATATTAAAAAAATTTTGTCCTTAACTTTAGTGGTTACAATGCTTTTTTGTCTTTGTGCATGCGCGGACAATGAAGATTCCCAACGTAAAAATTCATCCGAATCTGTAGCAACACAAAATATTGCCACAAGTTTTTCTGTTACGGTTGTTGATGGTGACGATAATCCTGTTGAGGGAGTTGTTCTTCAATTGCGTAAGGATTCACGTGTTACTGCCCGTACAAACAAAGCGGGCATCGCTACCTTTCCGATCGTAGTAACCGATGGTTACAAGCTTTCGGTGTTTTCTTGCCCCGAAGGTTACGAATATACAGGTAAAAACAGTATGCCAATAGAAAAAGGTTCCAAAGAATTTACAGTTCAAATTTCAAAAAAGTAGGAGAAAATAATGAAGGTTAAAATTATTGCACTTACAGTTTCTTTTCTTTTAATTTTATCTATATTTGCGGGATGCCGCAAGATTAGTGATAATCCTTTATCGTCAAACACTTCTGATATTATGAGCGACGTTTACGGTATTGTGGATGTTGTAGAAGACTTTGATAGCGATACCGAATCCACCGATAGCACAGTTACTGATGATATTCAGAGCGATATTGCAAGTAGTATAAATAACACTTCAAGCACAAATTCTACTGCGGAGAACGTCGTTAGTGTCGGCGATACTGATGCACCGTTAACGTTTGTTGAAGCTGATCCTGAAAATCCCGATAGTTCTGTCAACTCCGGCAGCGCAACAGAGGGATATGATAAGGTGACATTTTCTACTTCACCCAAAGCTAAAACCGGTGATGTTGTTACCGTTAAAATAGCGCCAAACGGTTCTGTATACTACAAAATTAAGGGCGTAAGCAATAAGATTTTAACCATTAAAAATGAAAATGCTTATGTTGTTTATAATGGAACAAGATACGATGCTAAGAATGGTGTCGTTACCTTTACTGTTGTTTCTAATGAGCTTGCAAACGCACAGATTTTGTTCGAAGTTGGTAACAAGGGAGCAACAGCTGATAGCTTTACGATTAATTTTGTCAGCCCATTGGGAAGTCGCGATAATCCGGAAGTGTTAGATTCTATATCAGATAGCTTTAATTTGGATATTCCAGAGGGTAATGATCAAGGATATTTTTACAAATACACCGCAACCGAAAGCGGCAAGATACGCTTCTATATTTTAAGCGATGCCAACAGCGGCAAGCTTAGTGTTGATAAGATTATCGACGCCAAGCTTCTGGTTGTTCAGCAGCGCGCTACTACCGATACCGGCGAAGATTATGTAAAAACCGACGATAAAGGTACGTACATTGAATTTGATGTCCAAAAGGATGACGAATTTACTATAAACGCCGCTCCTAACTCCAATCTGGGAGAATATCCGGCCGTTACTATAAACTGGACGATAAAATACGAATAGTATTTTATTTCTTCAATATCAACTTTGAATAATTGTTCAAAAAACAGACCCTTTGGGGTCTGTTTTTTGCTAAAACTTTTTTCTTAATTTTTCAAGCGCAGCAGTTTCAATGCGTGACACATAACTGCGTGATATACCTAACCTTTTAGCGATTTCGCGTTGTGTTTGTTCGCGTTCGCCACCGAGTCCGTACCTCATATTTATTATCTGTAATTCGCGTTCTTCGAGTGTGCCGTTTAATATTACACGCAATTTTTGAAGTTTAATTTTTGTGTCAATTTCATCATCTATATTACTGTCATCGGCAATAATATCAATAAGAGTAAGTGTATTACCGTTTTTATCTGTATCAATCGGGTCGCTAATATATACATCCTGTGCATATTTTTTATTATTTCTGAAGTGCATCAGAATTTCATTTTCTATGCAACGCGCTGCATATGTGGCAAGTCGGATTTTTTTATCGGGCTTGAAGGTATTTACAGCTTTAATCAGTCCAATTGTTCCAATGGATATTAAATCATCCTGTTCATCTGAAGTGTAATATTTTTTTACAATATGTGCGACAAGCCTCAGATTGTGCTCAATCAATTTATTTTTTGCATTCACGTCACCATTTTCTTTTAATTTAAGCAGTTCTGCTTCTCTTTTTGAACTTAATGGTGGTGGAAATGAACCTGCTCCGGTAACATGTAACGCAAGATAAAATATGTGTGATAATATTTGTGTTAACATTTCAAAAATCATAAAAATCCCCCTTAACAATATATATGATAATTAAAATTTTTTATTTTATTTTTAATAAATTATTTTAGTATTTTTGATTGACAAGATAATGTTATTGTGGTAGAATACATTAGATAAAAATTGGTGATTTTCACTGTTTGATTTTTCTAATATGAAAGGACGGTTTAATAATGACGATGCGAACTGAAAACAATGTTTATAAACCCGAATTTCTAAAAAGCTTTGTCCCCGCGATAGACAAGGCGGTTTTGTCACCTTTTTTTGCTGACACACAAAATAATTATTTTATTTTTCCCGGTTTTTGCGATGTGCATGTGCATTTTCGTGAGCCGGGTTTTTCTTATAAAGAGACGATTTTTTCAGGTTCACGTGCTGCTGCTCATGGCGGATATACTGCAGTTTGCACGATGCCGAATCTAAATCCCGTTCCTGATAGTTTTGAACATCTGAAAAAACAACTTGATATTATTGAAAAGGATGCTGTTATAAATGTTTATCCGTATGCATCAATAACTGTAGGTCAAAATGGCGAAAAACTGTCAGATATGGATGATATGGCAAGTAATGTAATCGCTTTTTCGGATGATGGACGCGGTGTGCAATCGCGCGAACTTATGCGCGAAGCTATGCTAAAAGCTAAATCTTTGGGTAAAATTATTGTAGCGCACTGTGAAGACAATTCTTTGCTTTTGGGCGGTTATATTCATAAAGGAGAGTATGCTAAAGCGCATGGTCACAGGGGTATTTGTTCAGAGAGTGAATGGGGACCTATAAAACGCGATTTAGAGCTTGTACGCGAAACGGGTTGCGCATATCATGTTTGTCACATTTCTTGCAAAGAAAGTGTTGAACTAATCCGTCAGGCGAAGGCCGAAGGTCTTAATGTTACCTGTGAAACCGGACCACATTATCTTATACTTGATGATAGCAATTTGCAGGAGGACGGTAAATTCAAAATGAATCCGCCTCTTCGTTCAAAAGAAGATAAACTTGCACTCATAGAAGGAATAAAAGATGGCACAATTGATATGATTGCTACCGATCACGCACCTCACAGCATTGAAGAAAAAAGCAGAGGTCTTGAAAAGAGTGCATTTGGTATAGTTGGTATTGAGACGGCGTTTCAACTGATGTATACCTATTTTGTGAAAACTAACATTATCACATTGGAACGAATGATTGATTTGTTTAGTTTAAACGCGCGAAAGCGTTTTAATATACCACTAAACGATAACGATTATACAATATGGCGATTAGATGAAAAAATTACAGTTAATTCAAATGATTTTTTATCAATGGGTACTGCAATGCCATTTGATAATTATGAACTTTATGGCAAGTGTTATCTGACTGTTTGTGGTGAAAAAATTGCATATAAAGATGATTCGTTATATATTCAGGAGGAAGTAAGCAATGGCTAAAAGAACAGACATTAAAAAGGTATTGATTATAGGTTCAGGTCCTATAGTTATCGGTCAGGCGGCTGAGTTTGACTATGCAGGTACGCAGGCGTGCTTGGCGCTTAAAGAAGAGGGGTATGAGGTAATCCTTTGTAACTCAAACCCTGCTACAATTATGACTGATACCTCTATTGCTGATAAGGTTTATATGGAACCGTTAACGCTTGAATATATGGCAAAGATTTTGCGATTTGAGCGTCCTGATGCAATAGTACCCGGCATTGGTGGACAAACAGGTCTTAATCTTGCAATGCAGCTTGAAGAAAAGGGTATTCTTAAAGAGTGCGGTGTAGAGCTTTTAGGCACTTCCAGAGATAGTATCGAGCGTGCTGAAGACCGTGAACTCTTTAAAGAAATGTGTGAATCAATCGGCGAGCCGGTAATTCCTTCTGAAATAACATATAACATTGAAGAAGCAAAGGAAGCTGCCAACAGAATCGGTTATCCTGTAGTATTGCGTCCTGCTTTTACTTTGGGCGGCACAGGTGGCGGTTTTGCATATAGCGAAGAAGAACTTATTGAAGTGGGTCTTAATGCTTTTAAACTTTCTCCTGTGCATCAGGTTCTTATCGAAAAGAGCGTTAAAGGTTATAAGGAAATTGAGTTTGAGGTTATGCGCGACTCTAATGATCACGCGATTACAATATGCGGTATGGAAAATATTGATCCTGTTGGTGTTCATACAGGTGACTCTTTGGTTGTTGCACCTATTATGACACTTAATGATCATGACCTTAAAATGCTTAACGATAGCGCAATTAAGATTATCCGTGAACTTAAAATTGAAGGCGGATGTAATGTTCAGTTTGCATTGGATCCTAATTCAAGTAACTATTATTTGATAGAAGTAAATCCTCGCGTTTCTCGTTCTTCTGCGCTTGCCTCAAAGGCTTCGGGATATCCTATTGCGCGTGTTACAGCTAAAATTGCTGTTGGTATGGCATTAGAAGAAATTAAAATCGCCAATACAACTGCGGCTTTTGAGCCAAGATTGGATTATGTCATTACAAAACTTCCTCGTTTCCCATTTGACAAATTTACAACAGCATACAACGTTCTTGGCACACAAATGAAGGCAACCGGTGAAGTAATGGGTATCGGCTCTACGTTAGAAGAAAGTCTTCTTAAAGGTACTCGTTCGCTTGAAATTGGTGTAAATCATCTTTATCACAGCAAGTTCGATAATATGAGTGATGATGAGCTTAGAACTTATATAGGCGAATTCAGGGATGATAATCTTTTTGCAATCGCTGAATTGCTTTATCGTGGCGCTACAGTTGAAGAAATTCATAATATTACAAAAATCACTGCATTCTTCCTTGAAGCTATCAAGCGTATTATTGATATGGAAAGAAAGCTTAAAGAAAATCCACGTAACATAGAAATCTTACGCAAAGCAAAGAAGATGGGATTCTCTGATAAGTACGTAGCAAGAATGTGGGATTGTACGGAAATTGATGTTTATAATTTCCGCAAAGAAAACAATCTTACACCTTTTTTCCGTATGGTTGATACCTGTCATACAAATGCTTATATTCCATATTTTTACTCGTCATATAACGGTGAAAATGCATCCGTTTTAACCGATAAAAAGAAGATTGTTGTGCTTGGTGCGGGTCCTATACGTATTGGTCAGGGTGTTGAGTTTGACTATTCAACGGTACACGCAGTAGCAACAATTAAAAAATCGGGATATGAAGCAATAATTATTAACAACAATCCCGAAACTGTTTCTACTGACTATACTACTGCTGATAAGCTTTATTTTGAGCCATTAACTCCGGAAGATGTAATGAATATTATTGATTTTGAAAAGCCGGAGGGTGTTGTTGCATCACTTGGCGGTCAGACTGCAATTAATCTTGCTCAACCTCTTATGGATCGCGGAGTAAAAATAATCGGCACTGATTGCGAAGCTATTGAACGTGCCGAAAACCGTGATAGTTTTGAAAAGATTTTACAAGAACTCAATATCCCACAACCGAAGGGAAGAGCAGTAACCAGGATTGAGGATGGCGTTGCGGCTGCGGCCGAAATAGGTTATCCGGTTCTTGTTCGTCCAAGCTTTGTTTTGGGTGGACGCGCTATGCAGATAGTATCAGATGAAGAACAACTTCGTCACTATCTTAAAACAGCCGTTGAAATTGATGCTGATAAGCCGGTCCTCGTTGACAAGTATATTCAGGGTAAAGAGGTAGAGGTCGACGCTATTTGTGACGGACAGGATGTTTTTGTGCCCGGCATTATGGAACTTGTTGAGCGTACGGGTATTCACTCGGGTGACTCAATCAGTGTTTATCCTACTTTCAGTATCTCTGACAAAGTGCGCGGTACTATTTTGGAATATTCCAAAAAATTAGGCCTTGGTATTGGCATTGTAGGTCTATATAATATACAGTTTATAGTTGATGAAAATGATAATGTTTACATTATTGAGGTTAATCCTCGTTCTTCAAGAACTGTACCGTTCCTTTCAAAATCAACGGGTTATTCTTTGGCTGACATTGCTACCGAGGTTATTCTTGGCAAATCGCTTAAAGAACAGGGTATTTTCTGCCTTTATCCTCAGGAAAAGAACCGCTATTATGTTAAGGTTCCGGTATTCTCATTTAATAAAATCAAGGGACTTGATGCATATCTTTCGCCTGAAATGAAATCTACCGGTGAGGCAATCGGTTACGACGATAAACTTAACCGTGCGCTTTATAAGGCACTTCAGGCTTCGGGTACACATCTGCAAAACTACGGTACCGTATTTGTAACCGTTTCCGATAGAGATAAGGATGAAGCACTGCCTCTTATTCGCCGTTTTTATAATTTAGGATTCAATATTGAGGCAACAGCGGGTACGGCTGCATTTTTAAAAGAAAATGGAATCCGCACACATATACTCAAAAAGATCAGCGAAGATGCTGACGAGATTCCCGATGCAATCAGACAGGGACATATTGCCTATGTTATTAACACAAAAGATATAGGTGCTTCGTCGCAGGATAGTGACGGTCAGCAGATTCGTAGACTCGCTACTGAAAATAACGTAACAATATTTACTTCACTTGATACAGTAAGAGTTTTGCTTGATGTACTTGAGGAGACTACACTTACAATTTCAACTATTGACGCATAAAGGAATTAAAAAATGAAGCAAGGTATTTTTAAAATATCAGAAAATTCAAAATTAGTAGATAATGTTTACAAGATGGTGCTTGTCGGAGACGTCTCCGACATCACCGCTTGCGGACAGTTTATCAATATTCAGCTTGACGGTCTTTATCTTCGTAGACCTATATCGGTTTGCGATTGTGATGAAAATAGCGTTACAATTATCTACAAAGTCGTAGGCAAAGGAACCGAGCAAATGTCAAAAATGGTTATAGGCGAAACACTCGATGTACTCACCGGTCTTGGTAACGGGTACGATTTATCACTTTCAGGTGATAACCCAGTGCTTTTGGGCGGCGGTGTGGGTGTTCCTCCGCTTTATATGCTTGCAAAAGAACTTAAAAAGCAGGGTAAAGACGTATCGGTTATTCTTGGATTTAATACCGCAAGTGAAGTTTTTTATGAGGATGAATTCAAAGCTCTTGGTTGTGATGTTACCGTTACAACAGTTGATGGTAGTTATGGTGTCAAAGGTTTTGTAACAAATGCTTATCCTGAAAATTATACGTATTTTTACACTTGTGGTCCTGAGCCGATGCTTAAAGCAATTTATAAAACTGCAATTACCAGCGGTCAGATGAGCTTTGAAGAGCGTATGGGTTGTGGCTTTGGCGCTTGTATGGGTTGCAGTTGTAAAACCATTGCAGGATATAAGCGTATATGTAAAGATGGTCCCGTTATGCTAAAGGAGGAAATTTTATGGGAGACTTGAGTGTTAATCTTTGTGGAATTGAGCTTGATAACCCCATAATTCCTGCTTCGGGTACATTTGGTTTTGGTTATGAATTTGCAGAACTTTATGATATAAACTGTCTTGGTACTTTTTCGTTTAAGGGTACGACAAAAGATGCTCGCTTTGGCAATCCAACACCGCGAATTGCCGAGTGTACAGCAGGTATGATAAATGCAGTAGGTCTTCAGAATCCAGGTGTTGAAAAGGTTATAAGCGAAGAGTTACCAAAACTTAGTAAATGCTTCAACAAAAAAGTTATGGCAAATATTAGCGGTTTTGCTGTTCCTGATTATGCATATACTTGTGAATTGCTTGATAAAGAGGAGCAGGTTGGTTGGCTTGAGGTAAATGTAAGCTGTCCTAACGTTCACGGCGGCGGTATGAGCTTTGGTACAAGTCCCGAAGCTGCGGCTGAGGTTGTTCGCGCTGTTAAAGCTGTTACAACAAAGCCTGTAATTGTAAAACTTTCACCCAACGTTACCGACATTGTTGCTATTGCAAAGGCTTGTGAAGAAGCAGGTGCCGATGGTATCAGTCTTATAAACACAATGCTTGGTATGCGTATTGACCTAAAAACACGCAAACCTGTGATTGCTAATAAAATGGGTGGTTTTTCGGGTCCTGCAATTTTTCCTGTAGCAGTCAGAATGGTGTATCAGGTGTCAAACGCTGTAAATATACCGGTAATCGGTATGGGTGGTGTGTCAAGCGCAGAGGACGTAATTGAGATGATGTTTGCAGGCGCTACCGCTGTTGAAGTAGGCGCGGCAAACCTTATTAATCCTTATGCTTGCAGAGATATTATAAATGATTTACCCCGTGTTATGGATAAATACGGTATTGATAATTTAAAGGATATAATAGGAGGAGTTAAA
>CAYLXT010000037.1:0-14760 GCA_964387615.1 uncultured Ruminococcus sp. | reverse complement strand
AATACAAACTCCGCGGTACCACCCGCATTTTCGCTCAAAGAGCAAACACTCTCCGCAGTCTGTAACGGAACTGCAAACCCGTTGCCACCTACTGTTATTTCAGCGGCACTGCTCAAAAGGGAACTTCAAATCACCGTAAAATAGGTTTGTTTTCAGCCTATGACAAACCCTCTCTGAAAATCACAAATGATTTTACTTTTCTTTATCATCGCATTTAAAACGTCAATAAAAAGATTATAGCACACTTTTTCAAAAAATCAAGTTTTTATTTTTTTAGCGCATTTGTAAGACTTGCGAGCTCTTGCATTGTAAGCGTTTCTCCTCTTACCGTTTCAGAAATACCTGCATCATTTAATGCCTCACGCAAAACATCTTTTTCTATACCTAATGTATTGCAGACGGTATTAAGCAAAATTTTTCTGCGTTGCGCAAAGCAAGCCTTTACAATTTTAAAGAAGAGTTTTTCGTCGTTTACCTCTATTGGCGGTTTGTCGCGTAAACTAAGCTTTATAACAGCCGAGTCAACATTTGGCGGCGGCATAAATGAGCCTCTTGGCACACAGAAAAGCGTTTCTGCTTCGGCGTAATAGTTTACTGCAACGGTTACCGCACCCGCCGCACGAGAGCCAACCGTGGCGCAAAGGCGGTCGGCTGCCTCTTTTTGCACCATTACCGCTATTGTGTTTATGGGTAAGCGGCTTTCAAGCAGCATCATTATAACGGGTGAGGTAATATAATACGGCAGATTTGCACATATATTTATTGTGTCGCAATCGGCAAACTCTTCTGCCAAAACGGTTTTTAAATCTACCTTTAAAATGTCGTTCCAGATCATTTTTACATTGTCGCAACCGCTAAGTGTCTGCTCAAGCACGGGTTTAAGTCTTGTGTCAAGCTCTACCGATACCACCTTTTTACAAGCGCGTGATAGCTGCGCCGTAAGCACGCCCGCACCCGGTCCTATCTCTAAAACACCCACGTTTTCACCCGATACTGCCGCTGCCATTCGCGGACAGACGGTATCGTCTATTAAAAAGTTTTGCCCTAAAGATTTTTTAAAAGAAAAGCCTTCTGCTTCAAGCACACTTTTTAAATCTCTTTTGTTTGAAATTTTCAATATATCACCTTAATTTCTCTTCTGTAAGGGAAGAAAATCCCTCCGCCTCGTACCTCGGCACCTCCCTTTAGGCAAGGGAGGCTTAAAATGTAATTTTATTATATAAAATAATTATCTGCCTTTCAACAAATTTTTGGTGACAAAGTGTATTTTTTATGATACAATGTAAAAAATATTATTTTTGGAAGGTTTAAACAAGATGGATAATAGATATTTAGAAAATGTAATCGCAGAAATGCAGCCCTTTTTTGACGAAAATGGTTTTAAAGTCGTAGATGGTGTTTATAAAAATGATAAAAAGGTAGCGTCGATTGAATATAATGATGAACGTCAAATGTATGTTTTAAAAACCGCCGATATCCAAGAAGACGGTAGTTACGAACTTGCCGAAGCGTCTGCATGGCTTTTTGACGATAGCCAGACCGCAAAAGACGCTGAAGCCGTTGGTATTGACTTTACCTCTACTCTTAAATCAGAGCTTGGCATTAAGCACACCCGTTCTGCCACTGCGGCAAGCGCTATTGACCTGCCCACCGCATCAAAAGACGGCGCATATAACATAACTATGTTTACAAAAAAAGTTCTTGATGTGTTCCCCGCGCTTAAAGATGAATATAAAGCGCACGTAGCTCTTTACGGCAATTTTTTATATCTTAATTTCTTTGGTGAAAAATTAGTTCCACAAATAAAAACGGTAATGCTTGAGAATAATAAAAAAAGTGTTAAAAAGCTTTTTGATGTTTTACAAAACGGTTATTTGCAGGGTGACCGCGATACAATTAACACAATAGTAGCGGTTGTATCCGCCGCTTGCGTAAATGATGAAACCGTTAAGGCAAATGTTATTGCGGCGCTTGGCGAAAACAAGCATTTTATTGATTCTGTAACACAGTTCATCCCCGTTGTGTCGTCTAACAAAAAGCTGTCTGCGGCTTTGTTAAAATAAATTTTTTAAAGGTGGTTATTTTATGGGATGGTTAATTGCTTTAGTTGTAATTTTATTTGTAATCATTGTTCCAAATGTACGCATTGTACCCCAAGCAACACAATATGTTATTGAGTTTTTGGGCAAATACAAATGCACATGGGATGCGGGTATTCATGTAAAGATTCCGATTTTAGAAAGAATTTCAAACAAAATCACTCTTAAAGAGCAGGTTATGGACTCACCCCCACAGCCCGTTATTACAAAAGATAACGTTACCATGCAGATAGATACGGTTGTTTTCTTCCGCATATTTGACGCAAAGCTTTACACCTACGGTGTTGTAAATCCCATCCGTGCGCTTGAAAATCTTACCGCTACTACACTGCGTAACATTGTTGGTGAGATGGAGCTTGACGGCACACTTACCTCGCGTGATATTATAAATACTAAAATGGCTGAAATACTTGACGAAGCCACTGACCAATGGGGTATGAAGGTAAGCCGCGTTGAGCTTAAAAACATTATTCCTCCCGCTGAAATTCAAAACGCGATGGAAAAACAGATGAAGGCTGAACGTGACCGCCGTGAAACTCTTTTACAGGCCGAAGGTCACAAAGCGGCAGCTATAACACGTGCCGAGGGCGACAAGCAGGCTATGATTCTCGAAGCCGAGGGTGAACGCGACGCGCGCATAGCTCGTGCCGAAGGTGAAGCAAGGGCAATCTACCTTTCCAAAAAAGCAGAGGCTGACGGTCTTGCCGCACTAAAAGAAGCGGGTGTAGATGCTGCAGTGCTTGAACTTAAAAAATACGAAGCACTGGTTAATATGTCAAACGGCACCGCGGCAAAGCTGATCATCCCGACCGATGCGGTAAATGCGGTTACCAACAACACAATCTTTAGCGAAACCACAGGTCTTGGTGATAATACAAAGGCTGCGCAAAAACCTAAAAAGGCGCTAAAAAATGACGAATGCTGTGATTAGAGCACTGCACAATTAATTAATGCAAAAGAACCTGCTATTTGTTTTTAGCAGGTTCTTTATGTTTTTGTTTGAGATTGCCTCGCCGATGAAATCGGCTCGCAATGACAACGTTTTTAGGTGCGGTTAAATATGTCATTCAGAGCGTAGCGAAGAATCTCAATGGTAAAATTTAATCAACAACTTCAATTTTAATCATATCAGTAGTGCCCGATACACCACTTGTGTTACCGCCGGTAATAAGCACCTTATCACCGGGCTGTAAATCAAGTTGTTTTTTTGCGGCGTTAACAGCCGAATAAAAAAGCACATCGGTAGATTTATAAAACTCTGCTCTCATTGGTATAACGCCCCAGGAAAGCGCAAGTTTTCTGCGTGTTTTTTCATCAGCGGTAAAGCCTATAATATCCATTGGCGGACGGAAACGTGATACCATTCGAGAGGTCATACCCGAAAGCGAGCAAACAACAATGCATTTTGCATCTACGTCTATTGCCATTCCGCAAGCTGAGTGTGAAAGCGCATCAACAATATTTTTGATTTTAAAGTCGTTATTTTTAAAACGCTTATGATAGTGTATGTTTTGTTCGGTGTGTTCAGCAATGCGAGCCATAGTTTCTATCGTAAGCACAGGATATTTACCTGCGGCTGTCTCACCCGAAAGCATAATCGCGCTTGTGCCGTCGTAAACGGCATTTGCAACGTCGCTTATCTCAGCACGGGTAGGACGTGGATTGTGAATCATAGACTCTAACATTTCAGTAGCGGTTATAACTCGTTTGCCAAGAAGACGACATTTGGTAATAATCTTCTTTTGAACGGCAGGCAATTCTTCAAACGGAATTTCAACGCCCAAATCACCGCGGGCAATCATTATACCTTCGCATTCTTCGCAAATTTCTTCTATGTTATCAACACCTGAACGGTTTTCGATCTTGGCAATTAAAGTAATTCGCGAGTTTGGATTAACTGAATCAATATACGCCTGAACGTCGCGCAAATCCTGAGCGGTTGAAACAAATGAACAAGCAACAAAGTCGACATCGTTTTCAATACCGAATTTAATATCAGCCTTGTCCTGCTCGCTTAAATACTTTTGCTTTAATACTTTGCCGGGGAACGCCATACTCTTGCGGTCGGAAAGCTCACCACCTACAAGAACTTTACAAATTACCTCGGGCTTTTTGATTTCGACAACCTCAAAAATAATCAAGCCGTTGTTAAGAAGTATTTTGTCTCCTATTGACATTTCTTCACAAAGGCCTTTATAGGTAACGCTTACCTTTTCCTTGTTTCCTACAATGTCTTCTGTAGTAAAGGCAAAGGTGTCGCCCTCTTTTAATTCAATCTTACCGTTTTCAAACGTCTTTATACGGTATTCGGGACCCTTTGTGTCGAGCAAAATCGCGATAGGCAGGTCTAACTTTTGTCTTACCGCTTTTATAAGATCAATTTTTTGCTGATGTTGTTCGTGTGTGCCGTGTGAAAAGTTAAGTCGGGCAACGTTCATACCCGCTTTGCACATAGCCTCAAGTGTTTCTGCGTTTTCACACGCAGGTCCTATTGTACAAACAATTTTAGTTTTTCTCATTTTAAACGTTCTTTCTTAAAATTAATATGCCTTGCCCCAATAGAGCATTTTATCTGCTTTTTTTCCACAGCAAACGCAGGTGTCACCTATGGGTTCCTGTTCAAAGGGTATACAACGCGAAGTAATGCCGGCTACCTCTTTGAGTTTATCTTCACATTCGCGGTCTCCGCACCACATAGCGCGTATAAAGCCCGGTTTGTTATCGGCAATTTCCTTTATTTCATCTAAATTCTTTGCATCATAAGTCATAGACTCACGACGCTCTAACGCCTTGTTATAAAGCGCGGTATGGTACTCTGCCAAAATCTCGGGAATACGGGTTTCGAGCTCGTCAAGATTTACAAAAATCTTTTCGCGGTTATCACGGCGAACTACAACACACTGATTATTCTCAATATCACGAGGACCGATTTCTATACGAAGCGGCACGCCCTTCATCTCATATTCGGCAAACTTCCAACCGGGTGTCTGATCAGAGTTGTCAAGTTTTACTCTGCAAACCTTTTTAAGATTATTACAAATTTCTGTAGCCTTTTCTACTACACCCTCTTTGTGTGATGCGATAGGCACAATTACAACCTGAATAGGAGCAATAGCAGGTGGCAACACAAGACCGTTATCGTCACCGTGAGTCATAATAACCGCGCCGATAAGACGGGTTGTTGTACCCCAGGATGTCTGGTGTGGGTGAACCAACTTATTATCCTTGTCGGTATATTGTACCTCAAACGCACGAGAGAAGCCGTCACCAAAATAGTGTGATGTACCACTTTGAAGCGCTTTACCATCGTGCATCAAAGCCTCAATTGTATATGTTGCTTCTGCGCCGGCAAACTTTTCTTTGTCGGTCTTTTGACCCTTTACAACAGGCATAGCAAGAGCTTCTTCGGCAAAACGAGCGTAAACGTTTAACATCTGTTCGGTTTCTTGTCTTGCCTCTTCGGCAGTAGCGTGAAGGGTGTGACCCTCTTGCCACAAGAATTCACGTGAGCGCAAGAACGGACGGGTAGTTTTTTCCCATCTTACCACGCTGCACCACTGGTTATAAAGCTTTGGCAGGTCACGGTATGAGTGGACAATATTTTTAAAGTGGTCGCAGAAAAGTGTTTCACTTGTAGGACGAACGCAAAGACGTTCTTCAAGCTCCTCTGCGCCGCCGTGTGTTACCCATGCAACCTCGGGAGCAAAGCCCTCTACGTGATCCTTTTCTTTTTGCAAAAGACTTTCGGGTATGAACATAGGCATATACACATTTTCGTGACCGAGCTCTTTAAACATACCATCCATAATGCTCTGGATGTTCTCCCATATAGCATAACCGTAAGGACGGATAATCATACATCCTTTAACCGACGCATAGTCAATAAGCTCGGCTTTTATGCAGACATCGGTATACCATTTCGCAAAATCCTCATCCATAGAGGTTATTGATTTTACTAATTTTTCATTCGTTTTCATTTTCATCACCAGTATTATTGTTTTCTTCTTTTTTTGGATCTTCGTTCGGCTTTGACTCCTGCTCATCAGTAGACGGTTGCTCGGGATCTGACACCTCGGGCGGTTGATTAGGCTCTACAACAGGCGGCTGTTCAGACGAGGTTTGGTCATTTTCAGAATTATCATCATTATAACTATTATCGTCGTCATTTGCAACATTTTTATAAAAAGAATTAAAGTAATCAAGCACGCCCTGAGTTATAGCCTGCGCCTTTTGGTTATTGGTGCTGTCGCTTATTATACCGTTAAAATCCTGCTGATTTGAGATGAAACCGTTTTCGGTAAGTATTACAGGACAGCTTGTTACACGCGCAAGATAAAAATAGTGCCAACTTTTTTGTGTAGAGCTATAAAAATTACCCGCAACCGTTCGGTCGTAAACATATTTTACCGCCTTGTCAGAAAATGCATTAAAGCAGAAAAATCCTGCTCCGTTTGCCGAGGCGCGAGTGCTTGAATCGTGATGTATTGAGATGCACAAATCGGGCGCGGCTTTGCGCAAAAACTCGCACCTTGCATCAGATGACAGCTCCACATCGGAAGTACGGGTCATTATTACAGTAGCGCCGTAGGCCTCAAGCTGAGCCTTTAATTTAAAAGCAAGCGAAAGATTACGCTCGGCTTCGGGGTTGGTATCGGGTCGCAAACCTGGCGCGCCTATATCTCTGCCGCCGTGGCCTGCGTCTATTACTATTTTTATTCCCGAAAGATCATTCTTTTCGGTTATGCTTGGCGCATTTAAAAACTTAAATTCAAGCTGACCGCTTGAATTATATTCTGCATTCCAGCCGTAAAACGCCCCTACCGATTTAAGATGTAGTCTTAAAGTATATCCATCGTTAGCGGGTATTATCTGAGCCGAAGAAAACAGTGGATGATTTTGCAAATTAAATTCGCCGCCAATTCCTTGCGTATAATAGAATTTAATATCCACATAGCTGTATGTAACGCTTGAAATCGTGTAATCCTGTTTTGAAGGATTGGTATAGCTTTGAGGTCCTATTTCTACCGCAAACGGCGCGCGCCAAGCGGTATCAAAGGTAAGAACAGAATGCTTACCGTCTATCGTGCTTTCGGCAAGTGAAATAGTGTTATATTCGGGCAACTGCCCCGCATAAAGCTTTGACACGGTAACACGTGTCGTGTCGGGCGCGTTTTTCTTATCTATATACACGCGCTTACCGCAACGCAAATTATAATAACTGTTGCCGCTTTCGGCTTCATAAACAATGCCGCCAACCTTGTAATCAACCGTACCCTCGGGAAGATAGCTGTTTGTAGGCCGCGACCAGTCATCAGTTGTGTTACCGTTAAAGGTTTCGGCTTGACTTGCCACAATCTCAACAATCTGCGTACCGTCAAGCGCTTTATCACGCAGACATATTATTGAGGGCGAGGTGTAGCTTTTAGTAAGTCCCTGACAAGTGCCCGTAAACTTTACTCCGCCAAGATTTATATCGCTTTCATTTCCGGAGGGTAGCGTAAAGCTGCCTGTAAAGTTGGTAAACTGTTCCCCCTCTTTGTAGGGTTGCGCTACAAGATTTATAGTTTTGCCGTTAAACGTTGCCGTTACAGAGCTTGAGTCAACCCTCGCGTACGCTACCGCAACAAACGACGAACCAGCCTCATAGCTTTGCTTTTCGTAAGGAGCGTAAGCCTTAATTACCGTAAATGTATAGCGTATATTATAGGTTACGCTTTGACCGTTGTATAAAAAAGTAAAGCTATTACTACCGGGCTTTAATTCCACCTCAACAGTAAAATCTCCGCTTTGAAGTCGCTCTACCTCGTTTCCGTTCAAAAGAAGCGGCAGTGTGGGGTCGCTTGTTCCCGTTATGGAATAAAACGACTCGGCTACTGTAACATCGGTTTTTTCGGGAGATGTTATAACAAGCGGTATTCCGGTATCTGTGGGTTCGGAACCAGAACTGCCTTGCGACAAAAGCGCATCGGAATTGAGCCCTCCGTTTATATATGACAAATAGCCTTCGTCCGAAAAGACGGTCTTTGCCGTATCTGCCAAAGCAAACGCCATAACCACCGCTAATATAACGGCAAGGCAAACGCTTAAGGTAATTAGTATCAATTTTTTGTGCTTGCTGTAAAATTCTTTCATTGTATAGCCTCGTAGTTTAAATATATATTTTATTTTACCATATTGTTTTAATGATAGCAATATTGCATTTATTAAATTTTGGTGTTAAAATAGCGTAGGTGATAAAATTTGCAGATAGAAATTCACAAAGGTCAGGTTGACCTTTCGGGCGAACCGATTTTAAGTGATATAAATTTAATAATAAACACAAACAGCCATATCGGCCTTGTAGGGCGAAACGGTTGCGGAAAAACCACACTGCTAAGACTTCTTAGCGGTGAGCTTACGCTTGCGAATACAGAATCTGACGGTGGGTTTATGGCAATAAGCGGCAACCCGACAATTAGCGCGCTTAATCAGATGACCTTTCTTGACGACTCGGTCACCTTGGTAGAGGAGATTCGCAGTGCGTACAGCGATATTCTGAAACTAAAATTCGACCTTGATACCGCACAGGCGGATATGGAGATTTCCGCTACCGAAGAAAATATAAAAAGATATACAAATCTGCTCGACACCTTTACCCGAGAAGGCGGATTTTATTTTGAAAAAGAATATGAGGCGGCAATTAAAAAATTCGGGTTTACAGAGGAACAAAAGAACCGCCCTTTAAACGAATTTTCGGGCGGACAACGCACAAAAATTGCCTTTTTAAAACTGCTGCTTTCAAAGCCTGATTTACTGCTTTTAGACGAACCTACCAACCACCTCGATATTGAGGCGGTAGCCTGGCTTGAGGATTATATCAAAAACTATAAAAAGGCCGTGCTTATTGTGTCGCACGACCGTATGTTTTTGGATAACACGGTTAATGAAATTTACGAAATAGAACACGGCAAGACCACGCGTTATACAGGTAATTACTCACAATTTGTAATTAAAAAGCGCGAAAGCCGCGACCTGCAGGCAAAAAATTATGAGGCGCAACAAAAAGAAATTGCGCGTATTGCTGCTACCGCCGAGCGTTTTCGCTACAAAGCGACAAAGGCGGCAATGGCACAGTCAAAACTTAAATCTATTGACCGCATGGAAAAGATTGATGCGCCCGACTCTTATGATAACCGCACATTTAAAGCAACGCTTGAAGTAGCCGTTCAGAGCGCAAAAGAGGTACTGACGGCAAGCAACCTGACGATTGGTTTTGACACCCCACTTGCAACGCTTTCTTTTAACGTTTATCGCGGTGACCGCATCGGTATTATCGGCGGCAACGGCAAGGGTAAATCTACACTGCTTAAAACTCTGGTGAGTAAAATCCCCGCTTTGTCGGGCAGTTTCACCACGGGCGCTTTAGTAAATGTGGGATATTTTGATCAGCAAATGGCGCAGATAAAAGGTCAGGAAACGGTGCTCGACAATATGATGTCGGCATTCCCCTCTATGAACGAATTTGAGGCACGCAGTGCCTTGGGCGCATTCCTTTTTAGCGGTGAAGCCGTATTTAAAACAATAGATATGCTATCGGGTGGTGAGCGTGTGCGACTGGCACTTTGCAAGTTGTTCCGCAAGTCACCTAACCTATTAATTTTAGATGAGCCGACCAACCATATGGATATAATTTCCAAGGAAACGCTTGAAGATATACTGATGTCCTATAACGGCACGCTCATTTTTGTATCGCACGACCGCTATTTTGTAAAAAAACTTGCCACTCGCCTTATTACTTTTGAAAACGAAGGTGCGCAAGTGCACGATTTTGGCTACGACGAATATATGCTCCGTCAACCCAAAGAGGATATAGTTTCTGCAGCAGAGCCTCAAAAGACCGAGAAAAAAGAAAAGAAAACCTACACCACTCCGCTTAAAGAAAAACAAAAACGTGAACGAGCGCTTAAAAAAGCGGAAGAAAAAATCGCCGAGCTTGAAACCAAACTCGACGAACTAAAACTGCAACAATCCGCCCCCGAAAACCTTGCAGATTATCAAAAATTATCAGAACTGCAAGAACAAATTGACGCTCTTGAAGAAGAATTACTTGAGCAAATGGAAATATGGGAGGAATTGTCACAACACTTTTAATATAAATATTCAACGGAGCACATATATGTGCTCCGTTGAATATTTATATTATCATTTAAAAACCAAAAACTTACTTATAAAAAAGTTAATAATTATTACCAAAAAGTTTACAATAACTTTCCACACGATACCATTTTGTTGTAACCAATCTACAGCCACGAACATAATAATTGTATCTAAAACTCCGGTCATAATTCTGCATGCAAAAAAACTTACAATTTCTTTAAGTATTTCATACGATTTGTTTTTCTGACTTTTAAAAACATAAATTTTATTAGTGACAAAAGCTACTACCACTGATAAAACCCACGCCACTATAGTGCTTATTAAATTATTTGCATTGAGCCATTCATATAATAGTACATAACATATTGTGTTTATCACTGTTGTTATCGCACCAAAAAATACATACAAAATACTTTGTTCGTGTTTATGATATTGTCCTTTTATGCAATCAATTATTTTAGCTGTCACAAATAGCTTCCCCTAACTTTACAACCAAAATTCCATCAACCATTTGAATGCTGCCTTCTTTCGGGAAAACAGGCATTGCTCTAATAACATCATCTTCCAAACATATCGAATCCTCATCAATAGCGATAACATTATAGTGCAACTTATATTTAAAATAATTTTTATATCGACTCGCATCTGTTGTACCCAACGCATAATTGTAAGATGTTCCGGTAATCGTTTTTGCATTTTCAAAACCTAGCAAATCTTCGTCAAGAACTTCAGGTACTCCAATAAATACAACAGAATCTTTTTCTCTATTGTATTCATCAAAAGAATCCATTTTGTCAACAACTCTCGTAAAAAAAGATAATGTCGCATCTTGTTCTAAGTCTTTTTTGAGATAAAGTTCATTTGCCAATACAATATTGCTAATTAAAATCATTATTATAATTAGTATACTAACTGACTTTCCAATTTTTATTATAGTTTTAATAATAGCTTTTTCTTTGTTTCTAAACCACAAATTCTCCGCATTATAAACTATTAACAAAACAAAAAGATATACTAACCAAAGCGCAAAATGCATAAGGTCATGACTCATCCCAGATAACACTTGCGATATATTCATAGCAAGAGGCAAAAGCACTATCATTGTCAAAATCAACAATCTTTCTTTAACTGCTATTTTTTTACTAAAAATTTTAAAAACAATAATGCTTCCTGCAATACACAGCAAGACAGCGGTTATTCCAATAATTAAAAATTTTGGCAATGTGTTCTGCGGAAATAAAAAATAATATACGGTATATACATATGTTTTTATAATGTTTTTTAGCATTTCTATAAAATTCAATGAAAACATATTATCCAAAGTGTTATAACCACTGTGCTCTTGAATATTTCCAAAATATAGCACTGATTTAAATGCAACAAAATACAGCGCCCCTACAATTAATAGCATAAACACTAATTTTAACCCGCTCCAAAACACAACTTTAAATTTTTCTTGTTTAAGAAGTTCAAGTATATAAAAAATAATTATTAGCGTTAATGTAACAGAAATATAACATTGATATAAACCCAACGTCACAAACACACTTAATGCCGAAAAAATATAACCTTTTTTATACCTACACCACAAAAATGCCGCCAAAACCGACATAAACAAAGCAAACATATCCACATCAAGATCGTGTATATATGTAGCAGTAGTAGCAATCACAGTAATGTTAGCCGTAAAAACACCACTAATTAAAGTCACAAATACCTTACTTTTTATATTAAATAATTTTATCGTTAACAAAACGGATAAAGATATCCACAGCAAAGAATATAAACCGATAATCCATGGTAGTGTAAGATTTCCTCGGGTAAACAGCCTGTATACAGGAATTAAAAATCTACCTAATTGTATTTTCCATTCATTATATTCATATCCATAAAATTCATTTAGGCTATCGTGAGAAAAAGCATCTTGAAAATACATATAAGCATGGGTAATCATCCCAATTATAACAGTAACTGACAGACAAAATAAAAATATACTTTTATTGTTTTTAAGTTTTTGTTTTGCTATGTCGATTATTCCGTTCATAAACATCTCCGCTATTTATTTAATATTTGTTTCGCCAATTATGTATATAGGTCTACTTTTGGTTTCCAAATATGTTTTTGCTAAATATTGTCCCAAAATGCCGATAAAAAACATCTGGATTCCACTTAACAATAAAATGATGCACACCAAAGACGGCCATCCCGAAGTTGGATCTCCCAAAACTAATGTTTTAACAAAAATAAAAATAAGCATTATCATAGCTAATACGCAACACATAATACCACAAACTGACGATACAACAAGCGGTGTTGTAGAAAAAGCAATAATTCCTTGAATTGCATATACAAACAATTTCCAAAAACTCCACTTTGTTTCACCCGCAGCGCGTTCTATATTTTCGTATTCAAGCCACTTTTTCTTGAAGCCTATCCAACCAAAAATACCTTTGGAAAAACGGTTATATTCTTTCATAGAAAGAATCGCATCAACTACTTTTCTAGTCATCATTTGAAAGTCTCTTGCTCCATCAACTATATCCGCATCAGACATTTTATTGATAAATTTATAAAAAACTCTCGCACAAAAAGAACGTATTGGAGGCTCGCCCTTTCGGTTAACACGACGCGACCCAACGCAATCAAATCCCTCGCTTTCAATCGCGTGCAACATTTCGGGGATAAGCGAAGGAGGATCTTGCAAATCAGCATCCATAATCACAACATAATCTCCAGTTGAATTTTGCATACCAGCATACATAGCTGATTCTTTACCAAAATTGCGCGACAATGAAATGTATCTTACTTCTTTATGATATTTGCTAATTTCTTTGATTATTTTCAAAGTGTCATCGTAGGAACCATCATCTATAAATATTATTTCAGAATCAATACTGCTTATTTTTTGTAATTCTTTTGTAATAGTTTTATAAAAAATTTCTATTACTTGCGCTTCGTTATAGCAAGGAACAACAATTGAAAGTTTTTTCATAATTCCACCACTACTCACACATAATATTGTTAGTCATTACCTAACATTATTATATGTCTTCACTTGGCGAATTTCAAGTCTTTTTTGTGGGTTATTGACTAACATACAAACATACAAATTTTTGATAAAATTTGTTAGGTGGTGACTAATATGAATAACAATTATAAACAGCTTAAATTCGACAGTGATATTTACAATACTATTCGCAAAAATATTAGGTACTATCGAAAAGAAAAAGGGATGACATCGGCAGAACTTGCGGATTTGACCGAATTATCCCACGATTTTATCAGACAACTACAAAGCAATAGTAAAAAAACATATAATTTTTCTGTTGAAACCTTTTATAAAATTTCCGTTGCGTTAAATATTAGTATGGATAAGTTGATTGAAAATACTGAAGATAAATAAAGCGCAGTAAACAAGAATTAAGTTCTTGTTTACTGCGCTTTATTTTTCAGTTAATACCCTAGCTCTTCATTTACAACAATCACCGTTATTCTATCCTTTTGGCGTTGTAATGCGCTTATCATATAATCACAACAAATGCGGTCGTCACAGTTGCAACCGTCGGCAAATTCGGGGTTATCGTTATTAAGCAACGACACGCAGTGACCTAAGTTTGCGCAAGGGGTGTTTTTATTTAGTCGCACGCAGTTTTTTGGTGCGGCTATTTTTTTAACGCGCAAAAATGCCGCTTTTAAATCGGGCACAATTTTATTAACGCCCACAATCATAACAACCTTTTTAGGTCCGAAGGCGATTGATGAAATACGGTTAGCAAGACCGTCAACGTTTACAAGCTCACCGTTTTCGGTAACGGCGTTACTGGAGCAAAAGAAAAAGTCTGCACCAATTGATGCTTTAAAGCATTCTTGCTGTTCTTCGGGGGTAATGCCTGCACGTCCACGGTCCATAAAGCAATACTTTTTATCGCGTAGCAACTTATCTACGCCGCATTCTATAACCGACATGGATCCGCCCCAGGTTATGACACAACCGTCAAACAGCATATCTTTTACAATTTTTACTGCATCCTCTTTTGTTTCGGCATAAATAGGGTGCATTTTATTTTTTTGCAAATTTTTAAATAGTTTTTCAATCTGCTTAGTCATTATTTTATTCCTTTCACAATGGTTCCGCCGCCGAGCACAATATCGCCGTCATAAAATACCGCCGCTTGACCTGGGGATGGCGCGCGTTGGGGGGTGTCAAATTCTAATATAACGGTGTCTTTGCCCGTTTGGTGTATAACGCAGGGTTGTTCTATGTGGCGATAACGCAGTTTGCCTGCGGCTTTTATTCCGTCAAGGCTATCTGCGGCTATTATATTAACACCGCTTACCTGCACCTGTTTATAAAATAGATGTTCTTCATCACCTAATATAACCTCGTTTGTCTCGGCGTTTTTATTAAGCACAAATGCGTGTTTTCCAAGAGCAATACCAAGACCCTTGCGCTGACCGATGGTGTAGTGAATTACACCCTTGTGCTTGCCTAAAATTTTACCGTCAAGATCAAGATAATTGCCTG
>CAYLXT010000036.1:0-14915 GCA_964387615.1 uncultured Ruminococcus sp. | reverse complement strand
TTCTATCTTGCTCTACCTGACGGATAACCTCAGCCTCTTCAAGCGGTGGCAGGTGAGGGTGTGTCAGCGTGTGAACGGCAACCTCGTGACTATCATAAATATTTTTAACATCTTCGGGGTGTATTTTATAGTGTGATATACGCATACCCTCACGAATAAGCGTATGGGGTTTACCCAAAAGTTCCGAATTGATATTAAAAGTGCATTTTAGGTCATATTTATTCAGTAGTTCAATAAGTCGTATATCTTGTGTAACGCCGTCGTCATAGCTGAAAGTAACCGCCTTTAATTTACCGCTGTTTTTAAAATTCATAAAATCACCGCCTAAAGATATTTTATCATAATAATTTTTAATTGTAAATATCACTTTGCATACAACGCAAAACGGACGAGTCCAACTCATCCGTTCTTACATTAATAATTATCGTTTTCTGAACCTTCAAACGAATTCAGCTTGGGCAGTGGCACACCGGCACGGGCGTAAGCCTCGTTGAATATATTTAATGAGGAGCGTATACCTATTCCAAAGCGGTCACAGCCCGCGTCTACCATTGCAAGCATTGTGTCAAGGTCGCGCACGCCACCGGCGGCTTTTATGAATGCGCTATCGCCAATAGTTTGTTTTATGATACGTATTGTATCAACGGTCGTTGGTTTTGGTCCCCAACCGGTACCTGTTTTTACAAAGGTCACACCCGCGTTGACTGCAAGCTCACTTGCGCGCTTGATTTCGTCGTCGGTAAGATAACATATTTCAAGTATCGATTTTACGGGAACGCCGCCCGCCGCATCCACGACGGCCTTTATGTCGTCATATACAACATCATATTGTTGAGATTTTAGTGCTCCGACATTTATGACCATATCAAGCTCTTTGCAGCCAAGCGATATCATTTCCTTTGCTGTAAATACCTTCATTGAAGTAGTGTCAGCGCCTGCAGGGAAGCTGACAACACCGGTTACAACCGTATCAGGAGTATCGGAAAGTTTGTCAATAACATATTTGGTTACGGCAGGCATTGGACTTGCACAAATGCAATTAAAGCCCTTGACAATATCTATAAGCTGCTCTACCTCCTGCATAGTAACGTCGGTACGTACAGTGCTTATGTCGGTTATACGACCAATTTTTGATAAATCCAAATTTTTGCTGTTCATAATATATACACCCCTTCAAAATATAAAAAAGCAAAGATAATGATGTTTTTTGTTTATGATAACATATATTTTATATAATTTCAACACCTTAATTTATAAAACTTAAGTTTTTTTGTAAAAAATAACATTTAAAAGGCATTGTGCACTTGACAAAACATAATTATGAATATATAATCGAGTTATAAAAAAAGTGTAAAAAGGGGTGGTGTACTTGAGCATAATTGCATATGATTTAGGCACAGGCGGAGTTAAGGCTTCGCTCTATAATGACCAAATGCAAACCGTATCAAAGATTTTTATTGAATATGATACTTTTTATCCTATGTCTTCAATGCACGAACAACGGCCTGAAGACTGGTGGAAAGCAATTTGTGAAAGCACAAAAAAGCTACTTGGTGAAACAAAAACAGATGCATCAGAGGTTAAGTGCCTTTCTTTATCGGGGGCAAGCCTTGTATCGATTCCTATGGATTGCGAAAACCGTCCGTTGCTCAGTCAGGTGCCTATATGGTCTGATACTCGTGCGCAGGATGAGGCTGAAGAATTTTTCTCGGCAGTAGACCGTGATGACTGGTATTTAACAACGGGAAACGGCTTTCCGGCACCATGTTATTCGATTTTTAAATTGATGTGGCTTAAGAAACACCAACCCGACATTTTTGAAAAAACGTCCTATGTGCTCGGTTCAAAGGATTATATAAATTTTATGCTGACAGGCAAGCTTGCTACCGATTTTTCGTATGCTTCGGGCACGGGTGCATACGACTTAAAATCAGGTTGTATGAAGGTTGAGTTCTTGCGCGCTGCAGGGCTTCCTGAAAATATATTTTTGACGCCTGTTGCATCGCATACGATTATTGGTGCCGTTACCGAACAGGCTGCACAACAAACAGGATTATGTGCCGGCACAAAGGTGGTTTGCGGCGGTGTTGATAACGCGTGTATGGCGCTTGGCGCTGTTGGCATTCAAAACGGAAAGGCATACGTTTCGCTCGGCTCATCAAGTTGGATTCCTGTAAATTCCGAAAAACCGGTATTGGATGTCAAGAAAAAGCCATATGTTTTCGCACATATACAAGAGGGAATGTTTACATCGGCATTTTCTATTTTCGCAGGCGGAAGTTCGTTGCGCTGGGCGCGCGATGTTTTGTTTGCAGATGATACTGACGATAATATTTATATAAAAATGGATGCTATGGCCGACAGAGTTCCTATTGGCTCGAACGGTATTTATTTTAATCCAAGTCTTGCCGGCGGTACGTCGCAAGATAAAAGCATACACATAAGAGGCGCGTATGTTGGTCTGCATCTTGGCACTACCCGCGAGGATATGGTTCGCGCCGCAATGGAAGGTATTGCGTTAAATCTTCGTATGTCGTTGCAGTATCTGAGGGAAAAGGTTGAATTGTCAGACAGTATCCTGTTTTGCGGCGGTGGAAGCAAAAGTCCGTTTTGGATGCAGATGTTTGCAGATGTATTTAATATGCCTGTGCAAAAAAGCAATATTGATCAGGACGCGGCTTCGCTTGGCGCGGCGGCAATTGCAGCACGCGGAATAGGCCTTTGGAATGATTATTCCCCTATACATAAACTGCAATGTGTTAAAAAACTTTATTCGCCACGTGCAGATGCGGTGTGTGAATATGACAAGCTTTTTGGTATGTTTACCCACATAAATGAAATAGCGGCCGAGCTTGGTGAATATATGCAGGCCGAAAAAAAGAGAGGTTGATATAAATGGTTAGTAATCCTTGTAAAACTGATTTTCGTCTTGACGGAAAGGTTGCGGTCATTACCGGTGGTGCCTCAGGCATAGGCTTGGCTACAGCGGAACTTTTCAGCGAAAAAGGTGCTATTGTATGTGTTTGTGATTTAAACGGCGACAAAGCAAAAGAAGCCGCAAGCGAACTGTCTAATGCTTACGGATACGAAGTTGATATTTCTAATACCGCATCGGTTAATGCTCTTGCTGAAAAAATTATATCAGAGCATGGAAATATTGACGTGCTTGTTAATAGTGCAGGTGTGGGTGATATTGAATGGGCCGAAGAGATGTCTGAAAAAACCTGGTGCAAGGTTATTGGTGTTAATCTTTCGGGAACCTTTTATATGTCACAGCGATTTGGTCAAGAGATGATTAAGGCTGAAAAGGGCGGCAAAATAATAAGCCTTGCTTCACAGGCGGGTCTTGTGTCTATAGATAAGCACGTGGCATATAGCGCATCTAAAGCAGGCGTTATTTCTATGACAAAATCATTGGCGTATGAATGGGGCAAGTATGGTATACAGGTAAACGCAATTTCTCCTACTGTTACAAAAACTCCTATGACCGAAGGCTTTTGGTATGAAGAGCCACGACGCACTAAAACGATTGAAAACACACCGGCAGGGCGTTATTGTCAGCCTGTAGAAATTGCTTGTGCGGCATTGTTTTTAGCTAGTGATGCATCCAATATGATAACCGGTGAAAATCTGGTTGTAGACGGCGGATATACAATTCATTAATTATTTCAGAAAGGAACAATAAATATGAAAAACGATATTTTTAGTTTAAAAGGAAAAGTAGCAGTTATTACCGGAGGATACAGAGGAATAGGAAAATCTGTTGCTACCTATCTTGCAGATGCAGGCGCCGATATTGTGCTTTGGGATCTTATTGATGCAACTGAAGTAGCACAGGAGATTGCCGAAGAATACGGCGTTCGTGCTTGTGCATTTGTTTGTGATGTTACAGATCCCGAGCAGGTTACAGATACGGTAAACAAATCAGCGGCAGCTATGGGAACACTTGATATATTGTTTAACAATGCAGGTATAGGCCCTCATACACCGGCGCTTGAAATCACACCTGAAGGTTGGAAAAAGGTGATGGATGTTAATGTCAACGGTGTATTTTATGTGGCAACATCATTTGCAAAATATCTTATTTCACAAAACAAAGGCGGTTCTATTATAAATACAGCCTCTATGTCGGGCTTGATAGTTAACATTCCTCAAAGTCATACCCATTACAATTCATCTAAAGCGGCAGTAATTCATATGACAAAATCTTTAGCAATTGAATTGGCTGATAAGAATATACGAGTTAACTGCATAAGTCCCGGATATATTGCTACAGATATGATCAAGGAAGTTCGTCAGGATTGGAAAGATGCTTGGGTTAGCAAAATTCCGTTTGGAAGAATGGGCAAACCCGAAGAACTTGGCGGTGCGGTAATATATCTTGCTTCCGACGCTTCCACTTATACGTCGGGCAGCAATATTGTTATTGACGGTTGCTACACCGTAATATAAAATCACTTACTCTTTGTTACGGTGATTGATAAAGGGTAAGAAAATGTAGATGTGAGGTAATTTTATGTCATCGGTACCGGCTTACAAAACGGTTTATCAAACACTGAAACAGCAAATAAAAGAAAAGATATATCCCGTTGGTTCTCTTCTTCCTACCGAGCCTGAATTAGAGCAAAAATTCGGTGTGAGCAGAACCACAATAAGACGTGCTATCGGAATTTTGGTGTCTGATGGATACATAAAGGTGACACAGGGTAGGGGAACCGAGGTTTTAGACCAATCCACAGTGCAAAATCTGAATCACATAAGTTCTATTACAGAATCGTTAATTGCTAAAGGGTATCGTGTATTTGCTAAAGAAATCGATATCCGAAAGGTGCGTGCTATAGGTACTGTTGCGCGAGCCCTTGGGTTAGATGATGGCGAAGAGGTTTATCAAATACAGCGTTTGCAGTGTGCAGACGATACCCCAATAGCGATTATGACTAACTATTTAAAGGTGGGGCAAACCCCCGATTTAGAAAAATTTGCAGGTACTTTTTCGGGTCTTTACTCTTTTTTGGAAAAGCAGTACGGTATTGCTATGTCACAGGCTACAGAGTATCTTAGCGCAACCACCGCTGACTTTTTAGAAGCCAAACTATTGAATATTGATGTTGGGGCACCGCTTTTGTGCAGCCGCAGAATTTCGAGCAATGAAAACGGGATTTTTGAATATAGCATAAATAAAATCGTAGCCGAGAATTATGAGTACTGTATTTATCTTAGTGGAAGAAAATAATACTAAACTGTTAATAATACAAAAGTGAGTCGGGGTGTTGATTTTGCAGTGCTTTAAAAATAAAGTTAACGCTTCTGTTTCGACAACGTTAAAAAATTCGCCAACAAAATACAATCCCACTCATGCGCTTCGCGGCGCGGATCGACTTAATCATCTTGTGGCATTGCCTTATATGGATTATTATGCTATGACAGGTTATGAGGGCAGTATACCGATTGGGATTGGTGGCTGTACGATGACAATGGCGAATTTGTTCTTTTTGAAACAGATGGCGCAGGCTGTATTTATAATTTGACACAACATCGTTATCCCACAAGCGAGGAGCCTGTTTTCAGGTTTTACCTTGCACTGTAAGGTTACAAGCTCGGTTAAGCTTCTGGGTAATGATAAGTCATTCGGGCAAGGCGGATGGGGCATATAATATATACAGCTTATGATACGCCTGCCGGAATTACTGCTTACAGTGACGGACAAACAATTACCCGGAATCATTCCAAAATTGATATTTACAGTCTTACAGCTAATGCGCAGGATGCATAGCTGCATCTAAGTGTTGCGAAAGATTGTTAAAAAATTCTAACTAACAAAATAATTAAAAGGATGTTTGAATTTATGAAAAAATTTAAGGTTGGATTATTGACTATGTCAGATGGCAGACCTTATCTGCACCAGACACAGTTTGAAATGAATATGCAGTACCAGAATGCTATTAAAGCGGCACTTGAAGCAACCGGACAGGTTGAGGTTATTGCCGGAACAGCCCCCATTAACTCGAATACTGCTGCCAAAGAGGAAGCAATGCGACTTAAAGATGCGGGTGTTGAGCTTACAATCTTTAATTACGCAATCTGGTGTTATCCGCAGTTCAGTGCAGTAGCTGCAAACTATGCTCCGGGTCCTTATATTTTGTTCTGCAATATTCATCCGTCTGAATGCGGAATGGTGGGAATGATGGCTGCTGCAGGCACTTTTGACCAATTGGGAGTTCAATACGAAAGAATATGGGGCAAAATCGAAGATCCATCGGTTTTGCGTCGCGTAATGACCTTTATTCGTGCGGCGGCCGCTGTGGGAAGACTTCGCGGAAATACATACGGCAATTTTGGTGGCAGACCAATGGGAATGTATACCGCAGTTGCAAATCTTGACCAGTGGCAAAAACAGTTTGGCATAGACGTTGAGGATATCGAGCAATACGACATTGTTAGATATGGCGAAATGGTCGATGATGAAAAGGTAAAGAAAGCAAGAGCGTGGCTTGAAGCGCATGCGCGCAAGGTTGGATATAACGATTCCAATTTCACACCCGAAAAGCTTGAAACACAGATACGCTCTTACTACGGCTTGCGAAACATTATTGATGAGCGTGGACTTGATTTTGTTGGAATTAAGGCTCACGGCGATTTAACCGATTGGTATGTGACGGTGGATCTTGCCGAGGCTTTTCTGAATGACCCTTACGATATGGACGGCGAACACGAGCCTATCGTAGCGGCAACCGAATCGGATATGGATGGCGCGCTTACCATGCAGATATTTAAGTATATGACGGGTAAGCCTGTGTTGTTTGCCGATGTCCGTCATTATGAAAAATCTGAAGATGTTTGGTTTTTTGGTAACTCAGGCACATCTGCTACATATTATGCGGGCGGCTCTGATGACCCGAGTGAAAATATGAAATACGTTTCTCTCTTGCCTGAATCAAAAGATTATCCTGCAGGTGGTGGCAGTGTTCATTATTTTGCGGCATCGGGCAAAGTGACAATGGCACGCTTGGCGCGTAAGAAGGACAAATATTACCTGACCCTTGTTCCTGCAGAAATAGTGCAATTTGACCGCGAAAAAATGGAAAAGCTTGGCGGCATGGCAACACCACAATGGCCGGTTGCATTTACCAAGGTTGCAACTCCACCTGAAACCTTCTTAAAGTATTATCCTTGTAATCATATTCACGGTGTGTACGGCGATTATATTGAAGAATGGAAAACGGTTGCAAAGCTGTTGAATATTGAAGTGCAGGTTCTTGATGAAACTGTTATAATGTAGAAAAATCACCCGTTTAAAACGGGTGATTTTTATATCGGAGCTTCAATTCGCCGACCTAAGCGTATTTCGCCATTTTCTAACCAAACCAGTTCAAATATTTCGAGATATTGTTCCCATCCCGGTTGACGCGTGCAGCAGGAAATATACCATTTGTTTTTAAAGCAAAAAACCTCAGCACAGCTGGGAACCCACGCAAGATCATCGGGTGTTTTATCAACGCCCATAAGTACGCCTTTTTCCTGCCAATTACCTGTAGGACTGTCGCTTACAGCGTAGCAGGTACCAATACCACACGCCGTATAAAAGAAGTAAAACAGTCCATCCTTTTTCATAACAAATGGCGATTCAGCCATATTATTACATAAAGGCATTTTAAATGTGCCTACCTCTTCCCAAGATTTAAGATCGCTTGACCTTAGAATGCCGTTTGCTGATTCGGTATTTCCGCCGTCGGTGTAACGCTCGGTACAAAAATACATATAAAAGGTTTCGTCATCGTCACGGAAAACAAAAACATCGCGGCAGTTTGACCAATGGTTCTGATTCCAAGGGCACCATTCTCCCGGAGTATAAATCGGATTATTGTCCATTTGCTCCCATGCAAATAGGTTTTCTGAAACCGCACCACAGGTTGATTGCGCAATGTGTCGGTTAACACCGGTATAGAACATATAATATATATCATTATGCTTTAGTACAGACGGTGACCAGATCTGATTTTGCTGATAATAATCGTTTGTAGCCGAAAGAACAGGCATATTGTATGACCAGTTAATGAGGTCGTCGGTCCAAGCATGACCGAAGGTATCGTGAGGTTTTTCTGCCCAGTCAAAGCCAATATAACCGCGGTTGTAAAAAATATGTAAAACGCCGTCTTTTTCAATAAAAGAGTGATCTACTAGTGTACATCCAGGCTCGGCAAAGCAGCCGTTTAGCGGATACTCGCCATTCTGAAGGGCATTAAGATAATATTCAGCTTTGGCAAGCATAGGCTCAGCCTCGGTTCCGGGTGGGCAATCATAGCAGCTGCCTTCGCGCTTAATGCCCGGAATACAGCCTCGGTAAAGCATATCCGCACGGTCAGACAGTGCATCTATGGCAGCAACGGTTTTTACGGTTTCAAAATCACCCTTTAGCCTGAAGGGCGCAAGAGCAAGCTTTAAGGAAAAATACCTTTTATGAAATCCCATAAATATACCGCCTTTCAAAATTCAAGCGGATTATAACATAAAGCAACAAAAAACGCAAGACGGTCATTGCAAAACATATTTGCAATGACCGTAATATCAGGGTTGATTTTCAGAAGCCTTAACAGTGCTCTCACGCACTACAAGCTCAGGCTTTAAAATGATTTTTCGCACTTCGGATGTCGGATTTTCTATCTTTTTAATAAGTTGCTTTATTGCCATGCTTCCAATAGACCTCGAATGTGTATCAATTGAAGTTAGTGGAACAGGTAATCGTGCCGAGGTATCGATATTGTCATATCCCACGATGGCAATGTCTTCGGGAATTGACTTTCCCAGTGATTGCACCGCTTTAATGACGGGTAGGCACATATCATCAAACAAACAGAAAAATGCATCGACGTTGTGATTTTTTATGAGGGAAACGGTTGAAGAAAAAATATCATCCGGTTCGTTTTGGCAGAAGCATATCATATTCTCGTTATAGTCGAGACCCCAAAACTCGTGAGCATCTCGATATCCGGCAATGCGGCTTAATGCCTGTGATTTTTCCTTAACGGCACATAAAAATGCAATGCGCTTTTTGCCGCACTCTATTAGATGCTCGGTAGCTAAGTAGCCGCCCATATGATTATCACATTTTACAAATGTTATGTTATCGCTTGAGGTGGTTGAACTTCCGCATAACACAAGGGGAATGGTGGCATCATCCTTTCCTTTTATGAATTCCGGAAACAATTCTTCAAGGAAAGAAGGAAAAAGCAGAATACCGTCTACTCGCTGTTCGGACAGCATTTCGATATAATTGCGTTCTTTATCAATCGATTGCTCTGAAGAGCCCAGCATAATATTATATCCGTAATCATTGGCAGTGTGAACAATCTCGCTCAGCGTTGTAGTAAAGACTGGATTTGTAAGATTAGGTACGACCACACCGATTGTGAACGATCTGTTGTTTATAAGACTGCGCGCTGCATAATTAGGGGTATAACCCAACCTTTTAGCGACCTCACGAACATATTCTTTTGTTTCTTCCTTAATTTTGTTGCTGTTGTTCATCGTCAGAGATACGGTTGACGGAGACACACCCGCTTCTTTAGCGATATCATAAATTGTTACAGACATAGTCAGCATCCTTCAAAATTAAAATATATATCCACAATATTTTAAGTTTACCATATTTTGTATATGGTTGCAAGGGTCTGCAATTGTATTAAATCGATTTAATTATTAAAAAATTAAATCGGTAAAATTTGTTAATAATGCACAAATTTAATTAAATTTCTTTTTTAAAAGAAGTGATTTAATGATAAAAAAACTTTATTAAACCGATTGACTTATCTATTATTTTATGATAATATGTATATATAAAATGAAAATTGTATTTTTAGATAGATTATTCATCGAATAAAGGAGGGGGAAAGGTGAAAATATACGACAAAAATATGTCTGTGTGTTTTTGGAGCTGGAATAGTGAAATTACCTGCAAAGGTATTGATGAGCAGCTTAAAGATTTTGCTGATGGTCGTATTGGCGGTGTTGTGATTCATGCACGTGGTGGTTTAAAAATAACATATATGGGTGAAGAATGGTTCGATCTGTTCGAGTATGCCACAGCCCGCGCTGCCGAACTTGGAATAGAGGTTTGGGTCTACGATGAAGAAGGATGGCCCAGCGGCTTTGGCGGAGGTGCGGTTACTGCGCTTGGTGAAGATTATTGGCACAAATGTTTAAATTATTCTTTTGCTACAGCATCTTTTTCTGACGATATCCCATCTCGACAGATAGTGGCTGTATACAATAAACAAAGTGAAGGTGAATATATTCGTTCCTTTAATGAAGAATTAAGTGATATTTCGACAGATTCTATTGTTTTTTGGTATGAAACAGACAGTCATTATGTTGATCTGATGAATCCAAATGTAACGGCAGAATTTATAAAGAGCACTCACGAAAAATATTATGCAAAAATGGGTAAGTTTTTTGGTACGGTAATAAAAGGATTTTTTACAGATGAACCGCAGATGAACAATTGCGGATATCCTTGGAGTACCGCTTTATGTGAGGCATATAGGAAAAATGAAAATTGTGAGTTATTAGATGAGCTTTGGCGGTTGGCGTTTGATACCCACGAATCCAAACAGTTCAAGTTAAAGTTTTGGAATACGGTATCAGATTTATATCATCGAAATTTTGTATGCCGGCTGTCAGAATGGTGTGACAAACACGGTGTTGCTCTTACAGGTCATTTCGCGGCTGAGGACGGTATGTGTCAGCAGGTTTCATCCTGTGGCGATCTTATGCGTAATTACAGTGTTATGCAGTTGCCCGCCATCGATCATCTGGGTTCTCGCGTAGCAAGTCCTGTATTAATGAAGCAAGCATCAAGCGTATCGCGTCAGTACCGTGACGGCAATGTCCTTAGTGAAACGTTCGGTTGCGCCGGTTGGGGAGTTTCTTTTAAGCGCCTTGAGTGGATATGGGGAGGACAGTCGGTTCTTGGAATAACAAAACCGTGTTATCATCTGTCTGCATACTCGATTGAGGGAAGACGCAAGCGTGACTATCCGGCATTTTATTCTTGTCAAGAGCCTTGGTGGAATGAGTTTAAAGTATTTGCTGAATGGATTAAAAGATTAAATTCTCTTATGACTCAAGGGGAACGAGAGCTTCATACCTTGGTGATTCCGCCTCAAAGTGACGTTAAGGCTAATTATCAGGACGAAAAGCATAATCAGACTGAAATTAAACGCATTTCTTCGGAATTCAGGGAGTTATCTGAAAATTTGTTGGATATGCAAATTGATTTTGATTATGGCGATGAGTTTCTGCTTTGTCGTGATGCAACGGTCGAAAACGGTTGCTTGCGTCTTGGTAATGTGGTATACGATACGGTTATTTTATCTGAAACCACAACAATAGATAAAGAGCTTTGCACTCTTCTTTGTGATTTTATGAAGTCGGGTGGACGTCTTATAGCGATCAATCGTTTGCCGAGCAATTGGTGTGGAGAAATGCCAATCGTTATTGTAAATCGCAGAAATACGTTTGAAAAGTTTGTAGAGCATTTTGGTATAAATCGACCAATATCTGCAGTGAGGGTAAATGATCTAAAAACCGCAAGCGGATTAAGGCTACATACAAGACGACTTGAGAATGGATACCGTGTTCACATCTGGGCAAATGACACCTTCTCAACCAATAAGGTGTTTTTACGCTTCAAGGAGAAAGCAATTGTTTATGAAGTGGATTTGTATAATGGAAGCCGTAAAAAATTACCCGTTAAATACAATGATGCAGGTATATTAGTTCCTATTACTGTTGAAGCCTTTACCAATACAGTAATTGAATTGGAAATTACAGATGAGCAATATAATTTACCTCAAGAGTATACTTCAACCAAATATACTTTGCAGCCAACAAATATATGTCTTTGTGAAAAAAATGCACTTACTATTGATTGCGCCGAGCTCTCTCTTGATGGTGGAAAAACATTTTCTCCAAGCGAGCCGGTAATTCACCTGCTTGATAAAATATACGAAAAAACAGATGGCAGAGAGTTAAAATTTGCCGTGCGATACGGTTTTAACTGTCGTGATGCATCGGTTGCAAAAGCTCTTACTCTTGCTGTTGAAGACGGCGAGTGCAAGAAAATAGAAGTAAATGACAGTGATGTTACCGATAAACGAGACGGTTGGTGGATAGATCGTTGCATAGGCCTTTATGATATCGGAAAGTATACGATTACAGGCTTAAATACCGTAACATTACACTATGAAGTAAAACCAAAGAAAAATTCCTCCGGTTTGCTTGAGATTTTTGAAACAGAGCGCAATAGATTTTATTATCCTATCGAGCCCGACAGCATCTATATTTTAGGTGACTTTGATGTTGTATCGGATGAGGGAATAAAAGATAGAGGCTATTGCTATGGTGTTGGTGGTAATCTTACTCTTACAGTGCCGACCCAAAAGCATTTGGGAGATCTCACAAAGCAAAATATGTGGTTCTATCGCGGAAATGTTTGTTATAAGGTTGCAATGCCCAAGCAGCAGTCAGGTAAACGAACCGTAATATGCATAGAAAATTATTATGGCACAATGGTAACACTTGAGTGCGGAGGAAAGAAGCTATATTCAAACAAATGCCCTGCAAGATTTGATGTTACCGATATAATGTCCGCCGAAAATAAAGATTGCATTATTACATTGGTGGGCAGCAACCGAAATCTGTTTGGACCGCATCATCATGTCAACGGTGAAAGTTATTTAATTGGTCCCGCCACATTTGAAGGTCGTTGGGATGTCCTTACGGGATTTATGGTTCCCGAGCTTTACGGAAAGAATTTGTGGACTGATAGCTATGGCGTTATTCCTTTTGGAATTGAAGAAATTACGGTTGAAATTTTAGAAGCAAAACAGTATTAAAATTTAAAAGAGAGGTTTTAAAAATGGAAATCACAAGACCTGTTATGCCAAAATATGTACCTGATGAGCAGGTTAAGATGGAATCCTGGCATCCCGATTGGGTAAAAAGTATGGTAATTGCCGAATTAAGAATCGAGAGTGCAACCGAAGAAGGCACCTTTGAGGCAGCGATTCGCGTTTTGGATCATTATGCTAAAATTGGTGTTAATGCTCTTTGGCTCACACCCATATATGATAAAGGCACTTCAGGTAACGGCTACGGAAATATGGGTATACATACTGTTAACCCCGCTCTTACGGGTAAGGATACCTATGAGGAAAGCTGGGAGGTAGTTAAATGGTTTGTTGATGAAGCCCACAAGCGTGATATCCGTATTATATTAGATGCTATCGTTTGGGGTACCGTAAAGGAAAGTCCGCTTGTGGAGGAGCACCCCGATTGGTATAGCGGCAAGCTTGAGGTTTGGGGCGGCTATAAGTGGAATTGGCACAGTGAGGGTCTTAAAAAATGGTTTGCCGATCAGATGGTTGACGTTGCGTTAAAAACCGGAATTGACGGTTACCGTGTTGACTTAGAACCGTTTGTAACAGGTCACCAGTACATTGCCGGTATTCGTAAAAGATTGCTTGATATGGGCAGAAAGCTTATGTTTATTGCTGAATGTACCAGTGAGCGCGATGAGGCATATGATTTTGACGAACAAATTACCAATGAAGATCCTGAGCGTTGGAATATGCACACAATGTTTACCGAACGTCTTAATATTGTTGATGCAGTTAAAAACGGTAACGGTCACGGAACAATCTATACTCAGGACCGCGGACTTGGCGGTATGGCAAGATTTTATTGCTTGTGTCTCGCTTGTCACGATAATCCGCGCCCTTGCTTAGAAGGCGATAAAATACGTGCGGGCTATCAGGCAATTTTTGGACCGTATATTCCGCTTTGGTTCCTTGGCGAAGAATGGAACAATCCGCTTGAAACAGGTCGTGTACTGTTTAACAATGTTATTCGATGGGATTTGATTGATGAGCCCGAAAACAAGGCGTATCTTGATGCAATGGCAAATATGATGCGTGTACGTCGTCTTTATCCCGATATTTTTGAATATTTTCCGGATAATCACCGCGAATCAAATATATGCAAGGTAGAATCTAATTGTAAGCTTCAGGCATATGCAAGATATTTTGGTAACCACGGAGTACTTGTGTTGCCGAATACATCCGACAGCGATGCTGTGATGACTGCCGAAATACCGTATGCCGATATGGGACTTAACGATGCAGAATATGCAATAAGTGAAGTATTGCATGGCTATAGTATTGATACAGATAAAAAATCTGTCAGCGTTAAGGTTTCAGCGGGTGATATGGCTGTAATATTGATAGAATCAGTTAATTAGGGGCAAACAATATTATCCTTGAACCAGGGTCTGTTTCACTTTTAGTTTTTAAAAATTGAGAAAGGAATGTTGGTTATGAAAAAGAGCTTAATATCGGTTATTTCCGTTATGCTTGCTCTACTTTTAATAACGCCCTGCTTTGTGTTGGGAATATCTTCAGATAAAAAGTATTCTGACTATAAGGTAACCGTTCAGTCTCAGCAAGTTGAAGAATATGAACTTAGCGCTGAGCTGGCTTACGGTGCCGAATTGGTAGATAATTCCGACAAGGGTACGGTGCTTTCTCTTAGTGAAGGCGATAGCGTTACTTGGGACATAAACATTTCTTCAGGCGGAAATTATTGGATAGAAGTTGATTATTATGCGCTTCCCGATACCTACGATTCAATAAGTATTGACCTGCTTATTGACGGACAGCTTCCTTTTGCTGAGTCTTCAGGTCTACCGTTGGAGCGCAGTTGGATAAACGAAAACGTTGAGCAATATGATATTTACGGTAATCAAATTCGGCCAACACAGACAGAAGTACAGATGTGGCGTACAAAAAAATTAAGGGCACTTGATGCTTCTTCGGGAGATTTGGAATATTATCTTTCTGCGGGTGCTCATACCTTGACAA
>CAYLXT010000035.1:0-15900 GCA_964387615.1 uncultured Ruminococcus sp. | reverse complement strand
TACCCTGACTGTCGGTTCTTCAAGCACTTCAATTACTATGAACAGCACAGTTTACAGTTCTGGCAGCTCCGGCGGCGGAATGGGCGGTGGAATGGGCGGCAGGCCATTTTAACAAAAAACGAGCTTACTTGCATTATCACAAGTAAGCTCGTTTAATTTAAAATTCAAATTTACTCAGCTTCTTCAAAATCAATGTCTTCAATGTTAACGTTAACTCTGGTCACGGCGGTGCCGGTCATTGTTTGGATCTTATCCTTAACATTTTGCTGAACAGCCTCTGCAACCTCGCGCATTTTTGCCTTAGAGTCAACGCAGATATAAACATTAATCTCGATTGCGCCATTAACACTCTCAACCTTTACGCCTTTAACAACGCTTTTGGTCTTAATTGCACCTTTAAGGTCGATAGCCTTTTTTGCAATGCCATTTACACCGTCAATTTCACTTGCGGCAAGCTCTGCCATTTTTTCAAGCACTTCGGTGCTTACGGAAAGTTCTGTTTTGTTGTCCATAGCTTTTTCCTCCGTATATATAAATAAAAATTCACTCTGTAATATTATTACAAAAAACATTATAACATAATTCTTGTAACTTTGCAAGATTATTTTACAGTTACTATTTTTATATTACTGAGCGGAATTTCGGTCTGTGAGGTTACAATGTCCTGTATCTGCAATGTTTGAGCCGTAGTTATACCTTCTGACTTTACAACAACGCTTATGTCAGCTTCACCAATTACCACAACTGCCTTTTCGAAACCTTTTGCCTTAAGCAATGTTTCAATATTATTTGCCTTTTCTATTCTTGCCGCTATCTGCGAGGTGGTTTTAAGCGCGGCTTCACGCTCGGCATCAGTTGCGTTTGCGGATTTAAGCGTTTCCTCTACCAATTCCTGCGCTTCGACTAACGCCTCTTGCCTGTCTTTTTTTGCGGTTTCAAAATAATCGGTATCGTTTTCTGCTTTGGCGGCCGTTTGAATGGCTTCGCCGCTTGCAGTATCACTATCACTTACAAAGGTTGCCTCTCCCATATATTTTTCATTAGAAGAGAATTTCATATTAAGCCAGACCGCCGCGCCTAAGCATAGCACCATAAGCGCCAGCACAACATGATGTTTACCAAAAACCTTACCTTTTTTCATTAGTTTGTTCCTCCCGAAATGTATACTCTTTTTGATGTTATATTTAAAGCCGCTGTTACGGCATTTTTAATTTTTTCAGCGGTAGCTTCAGAATTACCGCCTGAGCATATAATGGCCACACCTCGCACCTCGGGCATAATCTCGGTAACAACCAATGCCTGCTCTCCGCCGTCGGCAGTTTTTACTGTTATGTAAGACTGTTTTTTGCTTTCGCTGCTTTGATCATTGGTGCTTCCGGTAGAGCTTGAGGTGTCGGTTTCATCTGCGCTGGCATAAGAATATCTTATGCCGCTTTCAAGTGTGATAACCACCGTAGGATTTTTATCTCCTGTAATACCTGTAACAATATTTTTAATATCCTCTTCAAGCATTTCGCTGTATTGTTCTGCTGTATATGTAACAGAACTGGCAACACTGCTTTCAGCCTTGTTATTACTGCCTGAAAAAAGCGATGATATAAAAATAAGCACTATACCGCTGATACCTAAAATCACTAACAGTTTTGGATTTTGGATTAATTTTTTCATTTTTTCATTCATTTAAAACACATACCTCATAACTGTCAGAGCCTATCGCTTGAATGATTTTTTCAGCATCCTCGCCAGAGTAAACAGTTACCTTACTTATAATTATGCTTTCGTCTCTCATTTTATTAGTGTCAACCACTATTTTTCTAAAATTTATATTCTGTTGCCTTAATGCCTCGCCAAATACTGCCTCGGCAGTAACTGCCGTGTTTTGTTCGGTTAAAATTTCACTTGTATCACCTTTATCAAAATAAGAAAAGTCGGGTTTTGGTATTGCTATTACAGCACCTATAATACAGCAGACAAAGCATAAGCAGAACACATACTTTACACTCGCGCCCATACTGCCCGACGGGCAAAGCATATATAAAAACCCAAGCAGTATACAACTACTGCAAAAACTGATTATAAAAGAATTCAAGCCCTCCATTATGCTTTACCTGCCGTTATAACTACCGTAAGCGATATAATAAACATACCGCCCACCATTAAAACCACGCCCAAAAGCACCGATAACATAGAATCTACCGCGTGTAAAATTCCCGTTATTTTAGGTAATGAAAACAGTTCACCTAAAGAAATATTGAGCATAAGTATACACCGCCACAAAACAAGCTCTATAACTATCGGTAACAGCATAACAGCAAGAACTGTTACACCGTAAATACCAACCGACGACCTAAGAAGACCCATAGATGCTGAAATAGTAGATATCGCTTCACTGAGTACTCCTCCCGCGACCGGAACCGAAGTACCAAGTATAAACTTTGCCGTACGCAATGTTACACTGTCTGCTGCGGAATTTACCGCTGTCTGAATACCTAAAATTCCAATAAATAATGTACCTAAGAGAGATAATATCCACATAGAAAATTTTTTTACACTCTCGACAATTCCCGAATTGTTAAGCAACGGCGATACCCCTGAACTGATGCTTAGTGCCAGATATCCTCCCATAAGCGGTAACACCGCAAACGACGAAACAAATGATACTGTCTCGGCGGCACCCAACAGCAGTGCGCTCATAGCAGGAGCTGTGACCGTTTTGCCTGAGAGTGCTAAAATAGTTGTAAATACAGGCACAAACGAAAGCATAAAAGAGCTTGTGCCCTTCACAGCGTTTACCGAAGCCGATACACTTTGCCATATGTCTGTCGCTATGAGCGCGCTTATACTTAGTACCGAAGCATAAATCGCTGTTTCAAAACGCGGTGAAGAACCAAAAGCCGTCAACGCCGCCGATAAAAATATAATGCTTGCTACAAGTACACCCGTTTTAACAGGTGCTTTTGCGCCGTTTGCTACAAATTGCAATATATGCTTTAGCACAGCATCGGTTGTAAAGTTGTTTACCCAGGTATAATCCTTTAAATCTATGCCGTTTTGTTCAAAAAACTCGCGTGTTTGCTCGTCAAGATTTTGGTAAAGCCTATCTGCACCAACATTTTCATATTGTGCGATATAATAATTATCGTCGGCACAAACCGGCATACTGAAAACACACATTAAAATTAAAAAAACAATTATTTTTTTCATAGTCCTACAAATTTTAAAGCCGCATTCAGCACTGCTGTCATAAGCGGCAGACTTAACACAAAAATTGTTAATTTACCCACTGTTTCGGCCGTTTGAGCAAGAGACATAAGCCCAAAATCACGACACAAATCACCTGCAAAGGTTGTAATATAAGAAATACCGAGTGCTTTAAGCGCCGTTACAAAATACACCCCTGCATTGCCACTTTGAGTAAATAATTCTCTTAGCCTTGCTATATTACTGAATAAGTTTTTAAAGACTGCAATAAAAATGACTACAATAACAACAAGAGTCAGCAAAAACGAAAATTCACCCAAACGGGTGCGCAAAGCAGTGATTAAAACCGCCGTTATTATGATGATGGCTACCGCCCTGATAAGTTCGTTACTCACAGTCCAAACAATCCTTTGATTGTGCTAAATAAATCGGCAATTGCGCCAACCACCATAAGCAGCACCACCACAAGACCTGAAAGTGTTACAAGCATTGCCTGCTCCTCGCGCCCTGAACGCACAAGTAGTTGATGAAGAACTGTCACTATAATGCCTATCGCCGCTGTTTTAAATATAAAATCAACATCCATATTTTTACCTCTATATCAATAAAATACCAATAACAAGTCCTATACATATTCCAAAAGTTTGGTATATTTTACCCTTTTGCAGCACATCGCTTTCCGCCTCTTTCAGATATATTTTTATCTTTAATTTAAAACTCTTTATTCGATCGCACTCTATCTTTTTTGATGAGGTTCCAAGCTCGGTAAAAAAAACGTCAATAAGCGTTTTTTCCTCTTGTTTTAAATCGTTATCTATGCATAAAAAACTGCCGTTTTTACGCTGTAAAAAAGCACATTTAGAAAACGAATTTTTGATAGCAATATCGCGTTCATAGCCACCCTGTTCTATGTATTCATAAAGTGCATCAAGTCCTTCACAAAATACCAAGAGCTTTTTACTTCGGTTTTTAATTGAAATGCTTTTTAAAAATCCTATTACCGCACAAAACGTAACAATCAAAAATATTCCAAAAATTTTAACTAAAAGCACTTAAATAAATCTCCTTAACATCAAAAACTTGTGGTGCTTCACCTATATTCTTTGAAAGTAAAGCAACGTTTGAAACAGATTTGCTTTTTATAATCTCACGTGTAATATCACGTCGAATTATATCGTCTATTCCCCCTCCGTGCGCTGTTGTTATAACTGTTACACCGGCATTAAAGCAGTTTTTTACACTTTGTAATTCCGTCATAGTGCCAAGCTCATCAAAAGCAATAATATTAGGAAACATTGTCCTGAGCGCAATATCTGCGCCTTTTGCTTTATCAAGGGTATATAAAACATCGGTATTAACTCCAAGGTCAAGCACACCTCCGCCCGAAATTTCACCACGGCTGTCGATTATCGTCACACGTTGATAGCATCCGTTTTTTCCGTTAGAAAGCAACCTTATTAAATCGCGCAGCATTGTAGTTTTACCGCTTGAGGGTGGACCCACAATTAACAGCCCGCCACTTGTATGGGGTAGCAACGGTATGGCGCATTCAAAAATCTGTCGTGCTATTCTGATGTTGATAGACATAACAGATATCAGCATTCCATCGGCATTAAAAACACCGCATACACCTGCCCTGTTTCCGCCCGATAATGATATAAATCCTTGCTTTATCTCGTTTTCGTGCATATAAACCGAGTTTTTGCAAAGCAGTGACAGTGTTTGCGTAACCTCATTTTGCGATGCAATAAGACAATTCTTAACTTTCTGTGTTGTTACTGTGCTGTTTTGGCATACAAAAAACACCTTTCCGCCTACCGTAAGACATACAGGAAGCCCCGCGCGAAGTCGTATTTCTTCACAATTGTGCTTTATCTCGTCAGGAACAAACTCAAGTGTTCTTTGTATTCTGTCAGCGATTTGTAAAATTGCATTATCAAATTCCATTTATATTTTACCGTCCTTTAGTTACAATTTATGACGGCCTTGTCCTATATAGAACAAAAAAGTCCTGTTCGGCTGAACAAGACTTTTTTAAAAGTATAAGATATTAAATTTTATTCTTCGTCGGGCATATCCCAGTTGTGCCAGATTGCCTGAACATCATCGTTTTCTTCAAGCATATCAATAAGCTTTTCCATCTTTGTTTGCATATCGGGGTCATCAATCGCAGTCATAGTACCTGGTATGTACTGAACCTCGGCGGACAAAAAGCTGTAACCCTGCTCTTCCAACGCATCGCGTACAGCACCCAAATCATTAGGCTCTGTAGTAATTTCAAACACGTCGCCGTCAAAGCTAAAGTCCTCGGCGCCTGCCTCAAGTGCCGCTTCCATAACAGTGTCTTCATCAAGGCCTTCGCCTTCAATAGCGATAACACCCTTGCGCTCAAACATAAACATAACCGAGCCGCTTTGACCCAAATTGCCACCGCATTTATCAAAATAATGACGCATTTCACCCGCAGTTCTGTTGCGGTTATCGGTAAGTGTTTCTACAACAACGGCTACACCACAAGGACCGTAGCCCTCATAAATAAGCTCCTCGTAATCATTACCGCCTGCTTCTCCTGCTGCTTTTTTGATAATACGCTCTATGTTATCGTTAGGCACATTGTTGGCCTTTGCCTTTGCGATAGCATCCTTTAGCTTGCTGTTTTCTTGCGGATTGGGGCCGCCTGCCTTAACTATAACCGAAATCTCACGACCGATTTTTGTAAAGATTTTTGCCTTTGCGGCATCGGTTTTTTCCTTCTTGCGTTTAATATTGTTCCACTTTGAATGTCCTGACATAAATTTACGACCTTTCGAAATTCATTTTAACTTTGATATTTTATCACAGTTCCCTGTTCTGTTCAAGTGCTTTTTCAAAAATTAGTTCTATATCTTTAAGACTTGATATTTCGCCGCACATACGCCTGAGTGCCGCTGAACCGCGAAGCCCCGTAAGATACCACGCGGTATGCTTTCGCGACTCTAAAATCGCGGTGCGTGGTTCCTTGTATTGATGCATAAGCTCTATCTGCTTAAGGCAGGTTTTAAAGCGTTCTTCAAGTGTGGGCGGAGTATAATCACGACCTTCAAAGAAGGCGTTAATTTCATCAAAAACAAACGGATTTCCCTGTGCGCCGCGACCTACCATAACATAATCACAGCCTGTGTATTCGTACATAAGCTTCGCAGATTTTGCATCAGTAACATCACCGTTGGCAATTACAGGAATTTTTAAGGCATTTTTTACGTCGCGAATAATATCATAATTTACAGGTGGCGCATACATCTGTTTTCGCGTTCTTCCGTGAACTGTAATCGCTGCCGCGCCTGCCGCTTCACACATTCTTGCCAACTCTACTGCATTCAAACTCTCGTTATCCCAACCTGCGCGCATTTTAACCGTAATAGGCACTTTAGCGACCCTTACGACCTCTTCTACTATTTTTGCGGCAAGCTGTGGCTCCTTCATAAGCGCGCTTCCGCCGCCGTGACCTGCAACCTTGGGTGCGGGGCATCCCATATTTATATCAATAAAGTCGGGATTAAGCTTTTCCGCTTGCAAAGCAGCTGTTGCCATAATTTCGGGGTCACGACCGAAAAGCTGCGACGCACAAACCGCATCACCCCGAAAGCACTCAAGCAGTCGCGCAGATTTTTTGTCCCCCTGCATTACTCCGCGTGCGCTCGTAAGCTCGCCGACTGTAAAGCCTGCGCCATAGCTTACACATATTTCTCTCATAGCTCTGTCGGCAACGCCTGCCATTGGAGCGAGAGCTGCAAAACCTTTAATTTCAATATCTTTTATCTTCATAACAAAATTGATTATACAAGAAAATGAATTTTCTGTCAATTTTTAAAATTTAGTGATGACAAACGTGCATTTAGATGATATAATAATTATAATTATATATTAAAAGGAGAAATGGTGCTTTGAAACTGCTTGCAATTGACGGAAACAGCATAATAAACCGTGCGTTTTACGGTATAAAACTGCTCTCTACCAAAGACGGACAGTATACCAATGCTGTTTACGGTTTTATAAATATTTTAAATAAATTGCTTGAAAAAGAAAATCCCGATTGTGTGGCAGTTGCCTTTGACCTGAAAGCGCCCACTTTTCGTCATAAAATGTATGACGCATATAAAGCAGGTCGCCATGCTATGCCCGATGAGCTACGAGGACAGTTTCCCATTCTTAAAGAATGGCTTACCCTTGCAGGATACAGCTATATTGAATGTCAAGGCTATGAGGCTGATGATATTTTAGGCACCTTAGCCGCAAACGCCCACAGCAGTGGCAACAGTTGCGTTATCGCAACGGGTGACCGTGACTCTTTGCAATTGGTATCCGATACCACACGCGTGCTACTTACCGTTACTAAAATGGGACATCCCGAAATTACCGACTACACAGTAGAAAAGCTTTTTGAAGATTACGGCCTTTCTCCACGCGAAATGATAGAGCTTAAATCACTTATGGGCGACTCGTCTGATAATATCCCCGGTGTTGCGGGTGTTGGTCAGAAAACCGCCACCGACCTTATTACAAAATACCACAGTATTGACTATATATATGAGCATTTAGATGAGCTTGAAATAAAAGACGGCCTGCGTTCAAAGCTTGCCGCCGATAAGGAAAACGCTTTTTTAAGCCGCACACTTGGTACAATAAGCTGCGACGCACCTATTGATGCCGATATAAAAAGTTATAAAATCAGTGAAGGCAATAAAAATGGACTGTCACAACTGATGACTAAGCTTGAATTTTTCAAACTTATGGAAAAAATGGGCATTGCGCCATCAAGTTCGGTTCAAGCCGAAAACACCAAAAACTGTAATAATTGTTTCGCAGTCGGTACGGCAGCCAATATCAAAGACACCGCCGACATCTATATCTGCGACATAGGAGCCGCTGTAGTAAGCGGTAATACCGTTTGCCCTGTTAATGATATTGAGCTTCAGGTGATTTTAGAAAACGAATACATTATAAAGCGTGTCTACGATTATAAAAATCTTTATAAAAGATATAACAATATAAAGAATGTAAAATTTGACGCTATGCTTGCCGGATATCTCTGCAATCCATCTGCATCAGATTATTCTCTTTCACGCATCGTTGCCGAATATGGTACTGCTACAAAAATAGAAAATTGCAACGATGAATTACTTTTATCTGCCGCACAGTTTGCTACCTGTTGCGATGGTCTTGCAAAGGCACTTGAGTCAAGCGGTCAATTAGAGCTTCTTTATGATATTGAAGTACCTCTCGCAAAGGTGCTCGGCAATATGGAGCTTGTGGGATTTTTAGCAGATTTTGACGGATTAAAAGAACACTCTGTTCATTTGCAAACACGAATTGATACTCTCACTGCCGAAATATATAATCTTGCAGGCGAGGAGTTTAACCTAAATTCCCCGAAACAGCTCGGTCAGATATTATTTGTAAAATTAGGTCTGCCCGCCAAAAAGAAAACCAAGAGTGGCTTTAGCACAAACGCTGAGGTGCTTGAAGAATTGCGTTATGACTTCCCTATAGTAGATATGATTTTGCAATACAGACAGTTAGCAAAATTAAAATCTACCTATTGCGATGGCCTGCTTAATTGTCGCGGCGAAGATGGAAGAATACACTCTACCTTTAATCAAACCGAAGCGCGAACCGGTAGAATCAGCTCACTTGAACCCAATCTTCAAAACATACCCGTGCGAACCGAAGAAGGCAAAATTTTACGCAGGTTTTTTACTGCACGCGAAGGCTTTGTTCTTTGCGATGCTGACTACTCACAAATAGAATTGCGCGTACTCGCCTCTATGGCAAACGATCCCGTTATGATAGAAGCCTTCCACAGCGATACCGATATTCACACAGTAACTGCTTCGCAGGTGTTTAATATCCCTGTGGATATGGTACTCCCCGTTATGCGCAGCCGCGCAAAAGCGGTAAACTTTGGCATTGTTTATGGCATAGGCGCGTTCTCTCTCAGTAAAGATATCGGCGTCAGCCGAAAAGAAGCCGATACCTATATCAAAAACTATCTTAATACCTACAAGGGTATCGCGGCTTATATGGAAAATACCATAAATCAGGCAAAGGCCGACGGATATGTTTCTACCATATTTGGCAGAAGACGTTATCTGCCGGAGCTTTCAGCATCTAACGGTATGCTTCGCGCCTTTGGCGAGCGTGTTGCGCGCAACGCGCCGATACAGGGTACCGCCGCAGATATCATAAAAATTGCTATGATAAAGGTAAGCGACCGACTGCAAAGAGAAATGCCATCGGCTCAACTCATTTTGCAGGTGCACGATGAGCTTATAGTTGAGTGTGAAGAAAAAGATAAAAACGCCGTTTGCAAAATTCTTGAAGAAGAAATGTCACACGCCGCCGATTTGGCTGTTGAGCTTAAGGTTGATGCCCACAGTGGAAAAAATTGGCTTGAGGCAAAGGAATAATGAATATAATTTTTGTATGTACGGGTAACACCTGTCGTAGTCCTATGGCAGAATATTACTTAAAATCTAAAAATTTGAGTCACGTTAATGTAGTAAGTCGGGGATTCAGCGCAGGGGAACCCGCCAATCCGAATTCTATTGCCGCGATGAACGAAGCAGGAATTGACATATCAAACCATACATCAAGCTGCATCACAGCCGAAGAAGCCAAATGGGCTGATAAAATAATTTGTATGACCGAGTCGCACAAGCAACTTTTAATTTCATCAGGAATAGATAAAGATCAAATATCTGTTTTATTGTGTGGCATCGCCGACCCGTTTGGCTGTGATATTGATACCTATAGAAAATGCCGTGACAGTATTTTTGATGGCATTGATGCTCTTATTCAAAACGGCTTTTTCGGTGAGATAAAAATGACTACGGCAACAAACGATGATATTGCGCGTATTGCCACTATAGAAAAAGAATGTTTTTCTACTCCATGGAGTGAAAATGCTATCCGCGAATCTATGCAGTCCACGACCACATTTTATGTAGCACAGATTGGTTGTACCATTGTGGGTTATATGGGGTTATCAAGGGTTGCGGGCGAAGGCTATGTTACAAATGTTGCGGTGCTTAACCCATTTCGCCGTATGGGTATAGGAGAGCGTTTACTCCAATATGTTATAAACGACAATAGCTCACAACTTGAATTTATTTCTCTTGAGGTTCGTATTTCAAACAACGCCGCTATTTCTCTTTATGAAAAATTAGGATTTAAGCGCGTAGGTCTTCGCAAACGGTTTTACCAGAATCCTCAGGAGGATGCAATAATAATGACAAAATCTTTTATTTAAACTCTGGTGATTTAATGATAATTTTAGCAATTGAATCGTCTTGTGACGAAACATCGATAGCAATTACCGATGAGCGCAAAATTCTCTCAAATATAATAGCGACACAAATAGCCGAGCATAAAATTTACGGTGGAGTTGTACCCGAGATTGCTTCACGCAGACACACCGAGGCTATCAGTCAGGTGTGCGATGAAGCGCTAAAGACTGCAGGTATTACATACAGCGATATTGACGCTGTTGCCGTAACCTTTGCGCCCGGTCTTATAGGGGCGTTACTTGTCGGTGTTAATTTTGCAAAAGGACTCAGCCACGCTTTAGGCGTGCCGCTTATTCCGGTTCACCATTTGCGCTCGCATATCGCGGCAAATTATATTGACGCTCCCGAGCTTGAACCCCCGTTTATCTGCCTTACCGTATCGGGCGGTAATACCATTATCACCGAGGTTACTGATTATACCAAATTTAACCCTATCGGACGCACTACCGACGATGCCGCAGGCGAATGCTTTGACAAAACCGCACGTGCTTTAGGTCTTTCGTATCCGGGTGGCGTTAATCTTGACAAAATCGCAACTGTTGCCGATACAAAAAAATATCCGCTTCCTACTCCGCACACAGAAAACGAATTTGACTTCAGCTTTTCGGGACTAAAAACAGCGGTTGTAAATCTTGTTCACAACAAAACACAAAAAAACGAAGAAATTGATGTTCCCGTACTTGCCGCTACCATAAGACAAAAGGTGTGCGACATTCTTATTCAAAAAACATTATCGGCAGTAAAAAGCAAGGGTTATAAAACTCTTGTTATGGCGGGTGGTGTTTCAGCAAACTCTGAGCTTCGCGCAAGGATGCAGCAGGAATGTGACGCCAAAGGTATAAAGCTTTACTATCCCCCGCTTAAATATTGCGGAGACAATGCCGCTATGGTTGGTGTGCAAGGATATTACGAATATCTTGACGGAAATATTTCCGACGCATCACTTAATGCCACAGCAACACTGCCAATAAATTACCATTAAACTTTGGAGGTTTTATGTATGGAAAATAAAAAGCTTCTTATCATAACCAATCCTCGCTCGGGAAAGGCAAAAATTAAAAATGATCTTTTAAAAATCATACAGATTTTTTCCGAGGCAGATTTTGAAGTTACTGTCTACCCCACCAAGCGTCAGGGCGATGCCATACTAAAGGCGCAGTCGCTAAAGAGTGGCGAGTACGACCGCATAGTAGTATGCGGAGGAGACGGAACATTAAATGAGGTCATAACCGGCATTATGCGCAAGGGTCTTGAGTGCACTTTAGGATATATTCCCTATGGCACGCTGAACGAGTGGTCTTCAGGGCTTAAGATTTCACGCAATCCTACAATCGCCGCAAGCGATATTGTAACGGGCCGTGAAGCCGACCTTGACATTGGCAAATTTAATGACAGGTATTTTTCCTACACTGCATCCTTTGGCGCTTTCACCGAGGCCTCTTATTCTGCACCGCAGGAGATTAAAAATGTATTGGGACAGGCAGCATATTTTTTTGAGGGCATTAAGAGTCTCAGTAACATAAAACCCATTCACCTTAAAATTAAGTGCGATGATCGTGAAATAGAAGATGATTTTCTTTTTGGCGCAGTATCAAATTCTATGTCGGTAGGTGGCATTGTAAAGTTCAATGATTCTGTCGTTAAGCTGAACGATGGCAAGTTTGAAGTTTTGCTCATCAAAAATCCAACCACTATTTTGCAGTTTCAATCCATTGTTGATGGAATTCTTCGCAAAGACTTAAGCCGTGACGGCATTGAATTTTTCCATACACACGAAATCACTATTAGTGGCGGAAAAGACGTACCGTGGACCCTTGATGGTGAATTTTCAGAAGGAAAAGACAGCGTTACCCTTACAAATGTGCCGTCGGCATTACATTTAATAGTCCCCAACAATACAGAGATAAAATAATCTTAAGGAGTTTATATATGTTTACAAGAGATATAGGTGTAGACCTTGGCACTGCTAATACATTAGTATGTGTAAAAGGAAAAGGAATAATAATGCGCGAACCGTCTGTTGTAGCTTATGATATAAGAAACGATGCCGTACGTGCTGTAGGTAAAGAAGCAAAAGATATGATAGGCAGAACTCCCGGTTCAATTGTTGCAGTGCGTCCTTTAAAGGACGGCGTTATTGCCGACTTTGATGTTACCGCCGCAATGCTTAAACGCTTTGTAAACGTAGCACTTAAAGGCTCTCTTTTTTCACGCGTTCGTATGGTAATATGCATACCAACAGGTGTTACCGAGGTTGAAAGCCGCGCTGTTTACGACGCCGCAAAGCAGGCGGGCGCATATGACGTAGACCTCATTGAAGAGCCTATGGCAGCCGCAGTCGGCGCCGGTCTTCCTGTAGAAGAAGCTACGGGTAATATGATAGTAGATATTGGCGGCGGTACAAGTGAAATTGCCGTTATATCTCTTGGTGATATTGTTACCGCGCAATCACTTCGTATTGCGGGCGACGATCTTGACGAAGCTATAATAAACTATATGCGCAAAAAACACAATCTGCTTATAGGCGAACGTACTGCCGAGCAAATAAAAATTGATATTGGTTCTGCAAAGCCTTACGAAAACGAAACCTCCATTGAAATAAAAGGACGTAACGTTATTGACGGCTTGCCAAAAAATGTTACCATAACCTCCGAAGAAGTACGCGGCGCTATGTTAGATACCGTTTCACAAATTATAGATGCTATTCGCTCCACGCTTGAAAAAACACCGCCTGAGCTTTCTGCCGACATTATTGACACCGGTATTACCCTTACGGGTGGAACAGCGCTTCTTCGCGGACTTGCCGAGCTTATTGCAGAAGAAACGGGTATGCCTGTGAGCATTGCGGCTAATCCGCTTGATTGCGTAGTTTTAGGCGCTGAAAAACGCCTTGAGGGAGATATTGGCTTCCAGAATTACACCTTCCGAAGAGGAAAAAGATTTAGATAATTTAAGGAGAAATAAAAATGCGTTTTTTTCTTCGTAGCCGTCAGTTTAAAATAATAATAGCAATATTTTGCGCAGTTGTTTTGCTTACGGTTTCGTTTGTAATTATAGGCAAACGTATGTCACCGCAAACTGATATAGCAAGTACCATCTCGGCTCCGTTTAGAAATTTGTTTACAAGTATATCTAATGTTGTTACTGATTTTATTGACAACTACAACAGTGGCAGCAAATTAAGTCTGGAAAACTCCGAACTAAAATCCGAAATTAATAGTCTGCGTGAACAAATTGCCGATTACCAAGAAATTTTGGAACAAAATAATTTTTATAAAGACTATCTTGGCATTAAAGAAAACAACCCTGATTTTATCTTTGCCGATGCTACTGTTATAGCTCGTGACAACAATGATCCTTACGGCAGTTTTACCGTAAACCGCGGTTCAACATCCGATGTTTCAAAATATGACCCTGTTATTACAGAGGGCGGTGTTGTAGGTTTTGTTTCCGAGGTTGGCCTTACCTCCTGCAAGGTTACCACTATACTTAGTCCTGATATAATACTCGGCGCACTTGATAACAGAACACATGATTCAGGCATTATTACAGGTTCACTTTCTTTTGCAGAAAACGGATTTTGTCAGTTTGCAAATTTATCACGTTCGTGCAGTGTTGCAGTTGGCGACTATGTTATCACATCAGGTGAAGGTATCTTCCCCGAAGGATTACTCATTGGCTCTGTTAACAATATCGGGATTGACGAAAACAATAACTCCATCTACGCCGAGGTTAAACCTTTTGCTGAAATATCAGAACTTCGTTCGGTTATGATAATAACATCTTTTGAAGATCAGGGCGGCATCAGCATCGAAGGTGGTAATTAGCCCTATGACAAGCCGAAAAAATATTTTTATATTGCGTCTCGTAAATACGCTTGTTTTTGTTGTCTTAATTTATATACAATATAGCAGCAATTTTACACTTAAAATTGCTACGGCAAATCCAATATTACCCATTGCATTGTTAGTTCCGATATGTATGTTTTGCTCTGAACTTACAGCAGCAACATCCGGACTTTTGGTTGGAATTTTTATGGATACGGTATCGGCAACCCCTCCTGCCTTTAATGCTATTACTTTAATGATGTTGGGGCTTACGACCGCGCTTATTATAAGACATCTTTTTAATAATAATATTCTGTCCTCTATAGCGCTTTGCGCTTTGTGCACCACCGCATATTTTATAATGCGTTGGGTCTTTTGTTTTGCATTTTCGGCAACCTTTAGCGAAAACCTTACCTACCTGATGCAAACTGCATTTCCTTCTGTTATATACACATCGGTATTTGACATTCCATTTTATTATCTGGAAAAATTTCTTTACAACAAATTTTATAAATAACTCTATACATTATACATTCAACAAGCGAGGTGACTTTAAGTGCCGTTTACCAAAAAGCATCAGACCACACTTACCGTGCTGTCTATATTGATGGTTATAGTTTTGCTGATTTATACAGCAAGAATATACTCTATACAAATAATAAACTCTGATAAATACTCCTCAAATGCCAAAGGTAGTACCGCTTCTCGTACGGCAGTTCTTAAAGCACCGCGCGGCGAGATCCTTGACTGCTTTGGCAGACAGATTGCCGCTAACCGTGACGGTTATAATATAGTTTTCAATAAAGCCTATGTAAAGGAAAATCTTAACGATATTATTTTAAGTCTTGTAAATCTTCTGGATGAAGAATCGGTCGAACATAAGGACAGGCTTCCTCTTGAATATACCGCTCCTTATAATTTTAAAGAGGGTGAATCAACCACAAAACTTATCAAAACCTTAGAGCTTGCCGATTATGCGACAGCATCTAATTGCTTTACTCGGCTTATCGAACGTTATGAACTTGAAGATTATGATGTTGATCAGCAACGTAAAATTGCAGGCGTAAGATATAGTATGGAAATTGAGGACTTTTCAATTTCATATCCTTATACTTTTGCCGAAGATATACCAACCGAGCTTATGCGCAAAATTTCAGAATCTAATTTTGTGTTGGACGGCGTATCGGTTGAGGTTGTGCCTTTCAGATACTATCCCGATACTTCACTTGCCGTAAATCTTATCGGTACTGTAGGTCCCATTTACGAAGAAGACTGGGCAGAGGGTGAGAACTACAAGGACCGCGGCTATGCCTTTGACGATAAGGTAGGAAAAAGCGGTATAGAATACTATGCCGAAGAATATCTTCGCGGAACAGACGGCGAAATCACCTATTATCTCGACGAAGAAGGCAATATAATAAGCAAAGAGATAACCAAAAAGGCTGTTGCAGGCAAATCAATAATGCTGACCATTGATGCCAAAATGCAGCGTACCGTGCAAGATGCTTTGGCTGAAACAGTAAAAACACTTCAAAGTCAGGGCGGCA
>CAYLXT010000034.1:0-16152 GCA_964387615.1 uncultured Ruminococcus sp. | reverse complement strand
TAGGACCTGCTACACCTGCAGGACCCTGCGGTCCTGTAGCACCTGTTTCACCTGCGGGACCCTGTGGACCCATAGGACCTGCTACACCTGCAGGACCTTGCGGTCCTGTAGCGCCTGTTTCTCCTGCGGGACCCTGTGGGCCAATGGGACCTGTTTCGCCCGCGGGACCCTGTGGACCGATAGGACCTGCTACACCTGCAGGACCCTGCGGTCCTGTAGCACCTGTTTCACCTGCGGGACCCTGTGGACCGATAGGACCTGCTACACCTGCAGGACCCTGCGGTCCGGTAGCGCCTGTTTCACCTGCAGGACCTTGAGGACCAATGGGACCTGTTTCTCCGATGGGACCTTGGGGTCCAATCGGGCCTTGCGGTCCCACTGGACCAGCAGGACCTCGCGGACCGGGTGGGCATTTTGAACAATCAATGTCACAACAACATTCATCGGCGCAACAATCTTTTGAACAACCACAGTCACAATTGCGTTTTTCGTCATTGCAATCCTTCTGATGGCACTCTTTTGTATCGTTATCATAAGAGTTGTTATTGTTGTTGTTATTATAAAAATTCCATCTACTCATTATATTCACCTCCAAAAAGTTATATTATATAATATGCCTTTATGTATTAGCATGGCACTTAAAACTTTTAAATGGTCACAAACTGATTTGTCACTTGTGTATTTTTGTTTGTGTGAAGGACTTGAATATTTGACCGATAATGTGATATATTTAAAAAAACACTTTAAAGGACATTTTATGATTACAATAACTCCCGACTGTTATGATAAGTTCAAATGTATTGCCGACCGTTGCCGCCATAGCTGTTGCATCGGTTGGGAAATAGATATTGATGATTCAACACTAAAAAAATACAATAACTTAAAAGGCGATTTTGCATCACGATTAAAATCAAATATAGAGTCTGATGACACACCTCATTTTAAATTGAGTGCCGATGAGCGTTGCCCTTTTTTAAATCACAATGGACTGTGCGATATTATCACAAATTTAGGTGAAGATATGCTGTGTCAGATATGCAACGATCATCCACGTTTTCGCAATTTTTACGAAGATTTTACCGAGGTGGGACTTGGTCTTTGCTGCGAAGCGGCGGCCGAAATTATACTTACTAAAAAGGATAAAGCTACCCTTTGCCTGCCGACCGAAGCGCTAAAGCTACCAATTATCGCTTTCAGACAAAAGCTTTTTAACATTTTGCAAGACCGCAGTTTTACTATCGAAAAGCGCGTGGATAATATGCTTGAAATTGTTGATGCTACGCTACCTGCAGATACCGACTGGTATTCAGTTTTTTGCAGCCTCGAAAAGATGGATAAATGCTGGGATAATTATTTATTAAGAATAAAATGCGGAATAGAGGCTTTACCTACCGACAATTCACTTGATACCGCTTATGAGCAACTGCTTGTGTATCTTGTTTTCAGACATTTTACCGATTGTCAATATGATGAAAGGGTTAAAGAACGAATTTTGTTCGCAGCGCTTATATATAAGGTTATTAAGGCTATGAATATATCAAATACTATGGAAGAACTTATTGATATTTGTCGTCTTTACTCTTGCGAAATAGAGTATTCGGATGAAAATATTAACCGTTTATTAGAAGAATTAAGCAAATAGATAAAAAAGCAACTGTGTTGTATGCCACGCTTCCATAAGGAAGTATGGTTTTGGAGATAGAAAATCCTCCACAACTTGCCGAAAAGCCTTGAAATACGGGAGTATTCCTTCATTTTTCGTCTTCGATGTGAAGAATTTTCTTATATCTACAAAACTGCAAGGCACTTTAAAATGAAAATTTTGAGTACAAGATAAGGCGAAAACCACCGATAATGCTAATGCATATCGGTGGTTTTTAACGCAATATTGTGCCAAAAGTTCACATTTTAAAGCATACTATCCTTACGGAACCGTGGCATGTGATAACGCAGTTGCTTTTTTGATATATTTTGTCAGTAAATCGCGCCCAGAATTGCCATACGGATTTTTTCGGCACTTTCTTCTATAGAGTTCTCACTAAGTTCCACGATATAATCAGCCTGACTTTCATATAAGGGCGCCCTCTCATTATATAAATCCCTTAGCGTAAAGCCTTCCTTTAATACAACGCCCCTCTTTTTAAAATCACCAAGCCGTTCTTCTACCTCTTTGTAAGAAATTTTCAGATAAACCACAATGCCGTTTTCTTTCATTTTTTCAATTACATCCTCGCGGTAGATAGCACTTCCTCCGGTTGCAATTACGCACTGTTTTGCTGTTATAGAAGAATTAACCCGAGCTTCCAACTCCAAAAAGCCCTCATTGCCAAATTCAGCAATCAATTCAGGTAAAAGCTTTCCTTCTTTTGCAACTATAAGGCTGTCGCTATCAATATAACCATAGTGTATCTTTTTTGCAAGCAGAATTCCAAGGGTACTTTTTCCCGAACCGGGCATTCCGACCAATATAATATTCTTCAATGATTGTCTCTCCCGTTATATAAAATTACGAAAATCCGCCGTTTTTAATATAATCTGCCAATAAATCTCGGGCAAAAATATTGGGGTCATATCTTTCAAGTATCGTTAAATTGTTGTACTTATAATCAGCCGAATAAGTATCAACAATTACATAATACGTAGCACTGTCATCAATACTATTCTTGACACTTTCACCGTAATCACTCAAATGAACATAATACCTATCTCTGTCAGACAAGAATTTTGATTTTAAATCTCTGCCCTTTATTGAACAAAGGGTTAGCTGATTATCAAACGGGAAAAGCGATTGCAAATCAGCATATTTAACGTCGCCATAGGCAAGATTATACGGACTTCTTATAGACATAAATCCGCCGCCAAGTACGATTTTGTACTCGTCACCCCACTGCTTTGCTCCCGTTTCATAATACAACTGTGCAATTAATTGTTGCAGCTCGTCACTGTTTCGGCGACTGCTGTTAAAACCTAAAACTTCATTAGCGGGTGAAATCTGTTCTTCATATTTATCTAAAAGCTGTTCTACTATCGGGTCATCATCAAGATTCTGATACTCGCTTGTGGAAACCAGTTCTACAGTATCAACACTTGACTCGTATGTAACAGAATTAATAGCCACCTCGGCGTGCGAGATACCGCCCTTGTTATCGCCGCGGTTTTGCAGATGATATACGCCGTATTCATCCTGCAAGCGATAACCCTGATGTGTATGTCCTTCAAACACAAGGTCAACATATCCGTTTGACAGCGAAGTATCATAATAAGAAGATATTTGCGAAGAGCTTATCTGCTGAACCGAGCCTAAATTGGTGTTTCCGTAGCCATCGTGTAATACATACACAATAAAATCAACGCCGTCGTCGCGCAATCGGTCGGCTTCCGCTTTGACAAGACTTGTAAGCTGGCTGCCCACCTTAAAGTAAACATCATCGCACTTGTCTACTGCGATAGAAGAATAACAGTCGCCTATAGCGCCGATAATACCAATCTGCAATCCGTCGGCCTCCACAACCGTAGACGCCTCGCAATAATCCGCAAGCTTATTTGTTTCGCGATCATAAACATTGATTGCAAGGAACGGAAACTCAGCCAATTCATCGTTATCCTCAATATATTCCCCGCCCCAATCATACTCGTGATTGCCAAGTGTCATAGCGGCAAAATCCAATTCATTCATCCAATCGGTCATTATAAGCCCCTTGGTCATATTTGATTCGGATTGACCCTGCCACATATCGCCTGCTGAAATGAATATTGCATTATCGTCGGTACGACGCGCATTTTTAAGATATGTAGTAAGCTCGTCAACACCAATATGACTGTCGGCATCCGCCAACTTGCCGTGCAGATCGTTAATACTGTAAAAATCTATATATACAATAACCGAATTTGAACATTTATCACAAATTCCGTTGCTGTCTTTGTCGGTATGCTTTTTGCAACCGTCGGAATTTTCGTTTTTATTGTTGCTGTTATTGTTTTCTTCTTTGTTGATGCCACTACTATTATCGCTGTCGGAATTCTGATTGTTTTGCTGCTCCTGCGGTATGTATTCTACCTCTTTATAAACCTCGTATGAAACAAGCTCGGTCATACGCACAGCAGGGGTATCCGTTACGGTATTGAATGCAACCTCTGCGTGTGATATACCAACGGTATCAGACTCGTTATTCTGCAGATGGTATATTCCGTGAACATCTTCATCTTTATAAGATCGGTTTGTATTGCCTTCAAATACAAGATCAACATAACCTTCAGATAGTGTCTGACTATAATATGGCCTGTCGTAGTCATCGCCTATATTAAGCAGATAAACAATAAAATCTGCACCTTTTTTACGTAGAGCGTCAGATTCTTTTTTTACAAGCTCGTTAAGCTCATCACCAAGTTTAACATAAACACCGTCACAACCATCTGCTACCGAGGAATCATAGTCACCTATAGCACCAATAATCCCTACCTTTATACCATTGCTCTCTACAATAGTAGAAGCCTTGCAAAAATCAGCAAGCTGATCGTCCTCACAGTCATAGACATTAATGGCAAGCAGCGGAAACTCTGCAAGTTGAGCATTAGCCCCCAGAGAATCTACGCCAAGATTAAATTCACAACTGCCCGGAACCATAGCAGAAAATCCAAACTTTTTCATCCATAGCGTATTGGATGTATCTCCAGCCGTCCACATATTACCGGTAGATAACAACACTGCGTTCTCATCGTTTTGTAACGAATAATTCAGATAATCCTCAAGCTTATCGTCCGATGATTTCAAAGCCCTGTCACCCAAAGCGTAAAAATCAAAGTAAACAAAGACCGATTGATAGCATTTATCACAAACACCGTTGCTGTCATCATCCTTATGCTTTCGGCAGTGTGTATCGGCGCAGCTGCAACCGCAAATTAATATTGCCGCGGTTAAAAACAATACAAACAAATTTTTTACGAATTTTTTCAAACAATCACCCATTTAAAGTTCAGTTTAATAATATCTTTTAAATGATTATACTACCAAAACCGCATAATAACAAGGGTTTTATAAACTTCGACAATGTTTTACACAATTTTGTAAATATTAACTTGCAATCCGTTATATAAATATGGTATTATATTAGACGTAATATAAAATAAAAACGACTATGCAAACTTTGAAATTAGAGAGTGATTAATATATGAACAGAAGTTTTCGTCTTTCCACAGCACTTGATGTGGATGACCTTCTGCTTGAATGTGTGCCGTACGCTATTCGTCTTGCTAATGAAAAATATAATTTCCAACCACCGCTTACCATTCACGAGGTAAACCGTTGGGGCAGAACAGGTACCCGCGCCGATGTGATTTTTGAATTTATGGACAGCCCTGAGTTTATTTCTTCTCAGCCCGCCATAAAGGGCGCGCAGGAATTCGTTAAAAAATTGTCGCAAATGACCGAAATTTTTATATCTACGGCTGTCTGGCCCGAGTATATGAGCCAACGCTTTCAGCGTATATTAGAGGTGTTTCCTGAAATTCCCCGTGACCATATACTTATAGGCTCACGCAAGGATAAAATTGACGTTGATATTCTTTTTGACGACGGCCTGCACAACATATTAAAATCAAACGCAGCATATCCCGTTCTGATGCGTCGCCCCTGGAATCAGGAAGCTACCGGCATTATGGCTGTTAATAACTACGACGAGTTTTTAAAGCTTGTTGAGGTTATTGCAAACAGCTATAGCGCCAAACAGGAGCAGTTGTCGCTCAGTGACCCGGGAATCGTTGTTTTGGTGGGTCCTTCGGGCAGCGGAAAAAACGAAATTGCCAAAGAACTTTTAAAGCAGACCGACGCCTTTGAAAAACTAACAAGCTATACCACCGACAAGGATGCTGCAAATTATAATTATGTATCCGAAGAGGAATTCCGCAAGATGTCGGATAACGGCGAGTTTTTTGAAGCTACTACCTATGCGCATAATTCTTATGGCTCACGCAGGTCGGATGTTGAGCAAATTCTGGCAAGTGGTAAGCATGTTATAACCGTTATGGATATTTGTGGTGCAATGGCGCTAAAAACCCTTTTTCCTCATGTTATTACAATCTATGTTAAACGCTACAAAAAGGACCTGATCACCGCAATACTTGAAAAGGATTGTTCCACAGCGGATAAGGCTAACAGATTATTGTCAATTGAGAATGAAACACGCAATTCTCACGTGTGCGACTATACCGTAGTATTTGAAAACGGCGAACAGGCTGCAAAAGAGATATGCGAAAAACTGCGTATCTGACAAGGCAGGTGCAAAATATGACAGGTTTACAAAAGGCTAATTTTGGCAAAAGAATTATTGCGGCTATCTTTGACGGCATCTTACTTAGTGTTATTGCGGTAGGTTTGATTGCGTTACTGTCGGTCGCCTTTAATACCGATAAATATCTTAACAGCTATCAAACAGCGTATACCGAGTATTCAGAAGAATACGGTTTAAATCTATCGGCTGACGAATATAACGAGCTAACGGCCGAGCAAAAGGATGCTTACGACCAACAGGTTGCAGCGGCCGAAAAGGCGTTTTCCAACGACGAGGATGCCGTATACGCCTATAATATGTATATAAATTTATCGCTCATAATCATCACCTTTGGTATTTTAATAAGTGCGTTAATTATTGAATTCATTGTTCCTCTGCTTTTTGGCAACGGACAGACCCTTGGTAAAAAGATTTTTGGTATAGCGCTTATGCACACCGACGGAATTAAGGTAAAAAACATTCAAATGTTTATACGATCAGTGCTCGGCAAATTTACAATTGAGCTTATGATACCGGTTTATATAATAATGATGATTTTCTTCGATTCCATCGGTACTGTAAGTATTATTATTTTGGCGGCATTGTTGATAATTCAAATTATTTGTCTTGCAACAAGCCGCACAAATTCACTGCTCCACGATGTTCTGGCAGGTACAGTAGCGGTTGATATGGCAAGTCAGAAGATTTTTGAAAATCGCGAGGAATTATTGGAATACACCAAAAAGCATCACGCCGAGAAGGCAAACGCGCCTACATATAAATGATCGGCAATATTTATTTAGTTATATATTTATTAATATATTATTTTCATAATGAAAGGGAATCAATATGAAGGTTGTATTAGAAAATCTTACAAAAGTTTTCCCAAGCCGTGACAAAAAGTCAGGCAAAGAGGTTGTAGCCGTTAACGATTTCACTTTTGAAATCCCCGACGGTCAGCTCGTTGGCCTGCTTGGACCCTCGGGTTGCGGAAAGAGCACTACGCTTTATATGATAAGCGGATTGCAGAAGCCCACAAGCGGTAAAATCTATTTTGGTGACGACGACGTAACCGAGCTTTCTACCGAAAACCGTGGCATTGGACTCGTTTTCCAAAACTATGCGCTTTACCCGCATATGACCGTAATGCAGAACATTTTGTTCCCATTACAAAACCTTTCGGGTAAGGACAAGCTCACCAAACAGGAAATGCACGACCGCGCTTACGAAGCGGCAAGACTTGTTCAGATTGATGAGCTTATGGACAGAAAGCCGAGCGAGCTTTCGGGTGGTCAGCAACAGCGTGTTGCCATTGCCCGCGCGCTTGTAAAAATGCCAAGAGTATTACTTCTTGACGAACCGCTTTCTAACCTTGACGCGCGTCTTCGCTTGCAGACACGTGAGGAAATCCGTCGCATTCAAAAGGAAACCGGCATCACCACAATATTCGTTACCCACGACCAAGAGGAAGCAATGTCTATCTCCGATGTTATCGTAGTAATGAAGCTGGGCGTTGTTCAGCAAATCGGTAAACCACAGGATGTATACGACGATCCAAAGAACTTGTTTGTTGCAACCTTCCTTGGTACTCCTCCTATCAACGTGCTTGAAGGTAAAGTACAGGGCGGTAAGGTATATATCGGTGATGAGGCTGTAATGGATGTTACGGGTGTTGAAGACCAAAACGTTTACATTGGTATCCGTCCCGAAGGCATTGAACCTGCCGAAAACGGTGTTCTTACCTGTAAGCTTAATAATGTTGAGGTTATGGGTCGTGACGCAAGCGTTGTATCTTCTCACAAAGCATCGGTAAATCCTGTTGTCCGCGCTATTATCAGCTCTGACATCAAGGTTGATCCTACTGCTGAAACCGTTAAATTTAATATCAAGCCTCACAAGTTCTTCCTCTTTAATAAGGAAACCGAAGAGCGTATATATTTCGAGGTGAAGTAATATGGTAGACAGTAAACATCAATGGAAAGCCTGGCTTTATTTGTCGCCCGCTATTTTGTTGTTGCTTGTATTTACCGTATGGCCTATATTTAACACCTTGCGTATGGCGTTTTTAAACGGCTACGGAAATATGGCTGCTATGGGCGGCACGACATTTCAGTTCGGTATTGAGAATTTTCTTAAAGTAATTGAATACAAGAAATTCTTGGACTGTCTTAAAACTACAGCAATTCTTTGTGTGGCTACAGTTCCGATTTCTACAACATTGGCTCTTCTTATTGCAGTTGCTCTTAACTCAATCAAGCCACTGCAAAAAACCTTGCAGACAATATTCTTCCTGCCTTATGTTACAAACTCCATCGCTATCGGTATGGTTTTCGCAACAATGTTTAACATTGTAGGCTACAACCCTGTTGAAAAAACGGCAGACACCTGGGGTATTATAAACCTTGTTATCCAATTCTTTGGCGGCGAGCCTATAAGCTGGATAAACCAAGGCTCAACCTATACTGCCAATATAATCGTTATGATAGTATATATTGTTTGGAATGCATTGCCGTTTAAGATTTTAATTCTTCTCGGCGGATTGCAAAGCATTAACAAGCAGTACTATGACGCTGCTAAGGTTGACGGCACACCAAAAGGCAGAGTACTTACCCGCATTACAATCCCGCTGCTCTCCCCTATGCTCGCGTATGTAATTATTACGGGCTTTATCGGCGGATTTAAAGAGTATTCAAGCATTGTCGGTATATTCGGCGAAAAAATGGGACCACCTGACGACGCAGGCAGACTTAACACAATGGTTGGTTTCGTGTACGATGCACTCGAAAAAGACCGTCAGGGTCTGGCAAGTGCCGGCGCTTTAATCTTGTTCGTTATCATTCTTCTTGTAACTATATTTAACAATAGGGTTATCAAGAAGCACGTTCATTATTAAGGAGGTGCCGATATGTCAGATACCAAAACAATGAGTGTTATGCAGGAAAGAGATATTCAAAGAAGAACTTTCATGCAAAAACTCTTTAAGGCCTTGGGCAAAACGGGCACCTATGCATTCTTGCTTATTATGGCGCTTATCATCCTGTTCCCATTTTATTGGATGATTATTTCCTCTCTTAAAACACTTCCCGAATACCGTCAGGCTATACCTACCTTCTGGCCGCGCGAGGTTATGTGGAGCAACTATTCACAGGCGTTTACCACCGCTAATTTAGGGAAGTTATTTATGAACACCCTTTATGTAGGACTTGTTTCTACAATACTCAGTCTTGTTATTACAGTGCTTTCGGCATTTGCATTTGCGCGTTTAGAGTTTAAAGGCAAGGAAACATTATTTGGCGCATTGCTTGCCACAATGATGATCCCCGGCGAGCTTTTCACCATCACAAACTATATAACGGTAAACAACTTAGGTTGGATGCACACCTTTACGGCGCTTATTGTGCCCTTCCTTGTAAGTGTGTTCTATATTTATCTTCTCCGTCAAAACTTTATGCAAATACCTAACGAGCTTTATCTTGCGGCAAAGGTTGACGGTACAAGCGATATTAAATATCTTTGGAAGGTAATGATACCTCTGGCACTTCCAACGCTTATCTCTATCACCATTCTTAAAATGATGGGTGCTTGGAACTCATACATCTGGCCAAAGCTCGTTGCAAACGATGCGGCTCACCAGATGATTACCAACGGCTTGCGCAACGCCTTTACCGATACTACAGGTCAGGCAAACTATCCTGTACAAATGGCGGCAGTAGCGCTTGTTTCGGCTCCGTTGTTCCTTGTATTCCTTTTCTTGCGTAAATATATTATGCAGGGCGTCAGCCGAAGCGGTATTAAGGGTTAATAAGCACAAAAAGTGTTTGTTATATATTGAAAAACAGAAAGGATTGAAAAGACTATGTTTAAGAAAATCATAGCCATCGTGTTAACTGTTGTTATGGCTCTTGGTATGTTCTCGCTTGTTGGTTGCCAGAGCGGCGGCTCAAAGAGCGCGTTCGTTGTACCAAGCGAAGGCTTTAATTTGGACGAAACAGTTGACATCACATTTACTCACACAATGGGTGCTAAACTCCAGGAGGTTCTTAATACCTATATTGAAGAGTTTAACAAAATCTACCCCAACATCAACATCACCCACCAGTCAGCAGGCGGTTGGAGCGACATTAACGGTCAGATCAACACCGAAATCGCAGGTGGCACACAGCCTAACGTTGCTTACTGCTACCCCGACCATGTTGCTATGTATAATATCGCTAAATCAGTTGTAACTCTTGACAACCTTATTGATAGCGACATTAAAATTGGTGACACCGATGAAATCATTGGTCTTACCGACGCTCAGAAGGCTGACTTTATTGAAAGCTATTATAACGAGGGCTTAGTTTACGGCGACAATCAGATGTATACTATGCCACTTAATAAGTCTACCGAGGTTCTTTACTACAACAAAACCTTCTTTGAAGAAAACAATCTTTCGGTTCCTACCACTTGGGACGAGCTTTGGGATGTTTGCGCAAAGATAAAGGCTATTGACCCCGATTGCTATCCTTTAGGCTATGACGCTGAAGACAACTGGTTTATTACACTTTGCGAGCAGATGGAAACCGATTTCACCAGCGCCGAAAACGGTGGACAGTATCTCTTTAACAATGCTGAAAACAAGGCATTTGTAAAAGAACTTCGTGAAATGTACCAAAAGGGTTATTTTACTACACAGGAGCTTTACGGTAGCTATACCTCTAACCTCTTTGTAGAGCAGACCGATACCAACTGCTATATGTGCGTAGGCTCATCAGGCGGCGCATCTTATCAGATGTCTAACAACGACACTACCGACGGCACCTATGCTTTTGAGGTTGGCGTTGCTTCTATTCCCCAGTACAATGCTGAAAACCGCAAGGTTATCTCTCAAGGACCAAGCCTTTGCATTTTGAAGGGTGCTAACACCACCGACCAGCAGATACTTGCTTCTTGGTTGTTTGTTAAGTTCCTTTGCACAAACATTGAATTCCAGGCTGAATTCTCAATGACTTCAGGTTATATGCCCGTTATTAAGTCTGTTACCGAAAACGAAAACTACAAAGCTTGGCTCGGTAAGGGTAACGGATATGAATATCTCGTTGCCAAGTGCGTACAGGTTGGTATTGACGGTCGTGACGACTACTTTGTATCTCCTGCGTTTAACGGTTCTTCTAAAGCTCGTGAGCAGGCAGGCGCATTGCTTCTTAAGTGCTTGAGCACCGAGACTGATGATGTTGACAAGCTTATTGACGACGCTTTCCAGGAAGCTCTCGACGAATGTGAATATTAAGAATTATGAAAAATATTAAAAAACTTTTATCCCTTATATTAGCGCTTTGCGTTCTTGTAGCCTGCTTTACAGGCTGCAAGGACACTACCGCTACTCAAAGCGGCGCAAACGGAAAAACCGTTGATTATGTTGAAAAAACAAAGCTCGATATGGATTCCGACACAAAAAAGCAGGAGGTTACCGTTAAAAGCTATATTGACGGTGACACCACCCACTTTTATGTTCCTACCGATATTAGCGATGACGGCACGCTAAAGGCTCGTTATATGGGTATCAACACCCCTGAGTCTACCGGTAAAATTGAAGAATGGGGCAAAAAAGCCTCTAACTTCACAAAAGAAAAATTATCGGGCGCTACCTCTATTATCGTAGAGTCTGACGACGACAAATGGAATGTTGACTCAACAGGCGGCAGACACTTGGTTTGGGTTTGGTACAAACCTGCCGACAGCGAAGACTACCGTTGCTTAAATCTTGAGCTTGTTCAAAACGGTTTATCAATCTCCTGCGGCACCACAGCCGACCGCTACGGCGACGCAATGTCAAACGCATTTCAGCAGGCAAAAGCCCAGAAGCTTCACGTATTTTCGGGCGAAGAAGACCCCGACTTTTTCTACGGTGACGCTTATGAGCTAGACCTTAAGCACCTTCGCACAAATATTTCGCTTTACGATAACACAAAGGTTGCTTTTGAGGGCGTTATTACCTATAACAATAACAACTCGGTTTATGTTGAGGAATACGATGCCGAAACCGATATGTACTACGGTATGTCGGTTTACTACGGTTATGAAACAGGCGCTTTGCTTAATATTTTAAAGGTTGGTAACCGTGTTCGTGTTGTTGGTACTGTTACATATTATGAAACAGGCGGCACATGGCAGGTATCGGGTCTTAAATACCGCGAAATGAAGCCCGATGATCCGAGCAATACAATTATGATTAGTGAGGGCAATACGGCTTCTCACCGCGAAACCGATGCAGATATATTTGCAAGCGGACAGATGGACGTCGAAACAGTGGTATCACTCGATAGCGAGGAAACCGAAATCAAGACCTTTGATTACGCAAACCTTGCTATGAGCACTTCCGTTTCTATGAAAAACCTTACTGTTGTTGATGTTTACACTACAAATAACGGCGGCGACTCTGACGGCGCTATGACGCTTACATGTAAAGCAGGCGATAGTTATATTGACATTCGCACAATAGTTCTCTATGACGAAAACGGCAATCTGCTTACCGAATCGGATTATATGAACAAGACCATTGATGTTAAAGGTATCGTAGATTACTTTAGCGGCTCATATCAAATTAAGGTATTTACGGCTGATGCTATCACCGTACATTAAAAAAGGAAAGAGGAAATTTAAATGAAAAAAATCATTGCCTTAGCACTTAGCGTGCTAATGATTCTTACCTGTCTTGTTGGTTGTAAAGGCAAAACCAATGAAGACCTTGCAAATGCAGTTGCATATTTGGAAAATATGTATCAGACAGGCAGTAAAGACGAGCCTATGGTTCTTGGCGTAGACAAAGACGTTTTGTCTGTTGTTACAGTTGACGGCGTAAGCTACACGGTTGAGTGGGCTATTACCGTTACCGAGGGCGCATCTGATGCAGTTGTAATCGCAGAATCCGAGACTGAAAACTGCGTAAAGATTGACATTCCCGACCTTACTGAAACCGACATCCTATTTACAGCAACAGCTACCGTTAAGGATGAGAAAGACAATTCCGAAGTTGCAGAATTTTCTTTCAAGGTAAAAGGCATCGAGCTTGCTGATGATACCGATGTTGAAGCAATCTTAAATGATGCTTATGCTCTTGAAGCAGGCGCTTCTATGGATGAAGAAGTTACCCTTACAGGTACTATCACATCAATTGATACCCCCTATGATTCAAGCTACAAAAACGTAACCGTTACCATCGTTATTGAAGGCTACGACGACAAGCCAATCAAGTGCTACCGCCTTGCAGGCGACGGTGCTGACGAATTGGCAGTAGGCGATACAATCACCGTTACAGGTACCATTACAAACTACAACGGTACTATAGAATTTGGTCAGGGTTGTACAATTAAGGCTGTTGTTAAGGGTGATGATACTACTACCAATAACAGCACCACTAATAACGGCACTACTACCAATAACAACACTACTACTAACAATAACACAACTACCAACAATAATACTACCACCAACAATAACACTACTACCAATAGCAGCAGTAACACCAGCAGCTCAACCGAATTAAAGCTTGTTACCGATCAGGCAAAGATTCTTAAAGATGCTTTTGCTCTCGGCAAAAACGAAACCACACCTTACATTGCTCAGCTTGAAGGTAAAGTAATCAGCGTTACAAAAGAATACAACGAACAATATGGCAGCGTTACAGTAATTATGACCGTTGGCGGCAAAAACATCACCTGCTACAATATGAAGGTTAGTAATGTTAGCGGCGGTAGCAAGGTTAAGCCCGGCGACACAATTACTGTTAAGGGCGTTATCAAAAACTTCTACTACGATGATGAAGATACCAGCGGAACCGTTGAATTTACTTATGATTCGGCAAGTGGTACCGAGGTTGTATTAACAAAGCTTGTTGTAGGACAGGAGGAAACCAAAACCCTCACCGTTGTAGACAGCCCCGTTGTTGGTACAGCATATAAGTTTGGTTTCTTCTCAACTGCTAAAAACGCAACCTACTATGCAGTAGGCGGTATGAACGGTTACTATATGTCAACCAGCACATCTACTGCAGTTGCTATTGATGTATATCTTGAAAATGCAAGTGGCGGTTATTACATCTATACAATGATTGATGGCAAAAAGAAGTATCTTGATATGCAAGAAACCGGAGCTCATATAAATGCAGTTTACGTTGATGCACCGGGTAAAGTTTTCACATATGATACCGAAAAGAAAACTTTAGTTGCTAATTGTACTAAAAATGGTGAAGAAAGCATATATGCATTTGGTACATACGGTGATTATGTTACAATCGGCACTACCGACACAGCAAAAACAGGCTATGAATGCCATTTTTATAAGTAATTATTTATAATTGATACTTTAAAAACAGCAACGGAAACGTTGCTGTTTTTTGTTGCCGACGAATTTAAAAATCAAACTAACGCAAAAATCAGGCGGACGCGCAATGCCCGCCACTACGGTATAATCTTATGTATGTCATTGCGAGCGAAGCGTGGCAATCCGTATATTGGGGATGTAGTGGGCGCCGTCCTCTACATTTCTACATCTGCGATGCAATTTTCAACCTTCGATTTTCCATTTTCAACTAACGCTGAAATCATCAAATTGATTTCAGCGTTTTGGTTTACATAATATCTATCTATTGTTCTTTTTTGAAAAACAATATCAATATATAGTAAAATATTGTATTTTTTGCTATTGACACTAATCAAATTTAAGAGTATAATCATATTATAAATACGACGATTTTTACCATAATTTTTTGTAAAAAATTTTTAGGCGATTATGGGGCGGAAGCCCCAAAAAAATAAATAAAAAAAACAAAGGAGAGTTTTAAAAATGAAATCGCAAATCAAAAAGCTAATTTCAATTTTTGCTTGCGTATGCTTGTTGCTTACAGCACTTGTAGTACCAGCATTCGCAGCAGCGACCGAAATCGTGTTCGACTTCGGTGCAAACGGTGCTGCCGAACACAAAGACAATAATACGGCACTTTCTGCGAGTAAGTCGTATACTGTTGATGGCTACACATTAACAATAACAGATCCCGTTAAGTGCTACACCGACTGCTTTGATGCTAAAGGTAATTCGGCTATTAAGTTAGGTACTGGTAGCGTGGACGGTAGTTTTAGTATTACCGTACCTGATGATGTAACTTCGGTTATCTTTAAGGTTGCTCAGTATAAAGCTAACGCCACAAAGGTCGTTGTTAATGATATTAATTATGATATCAATACTTCCTCTAATGATGGTAAATACACCGATGTTACAGTTGATACAACATCAACAAAAACCATCACATTTGTTTCTACCGGCAGTAAACACCGTTGCATGATCGATTCTATTACATATGTGATTGCAGGTACCACATCTTGCGCACATACTGCTACCTCTACCGAACCCAACGGTGACGAAACACATAAAGTAGTTTGCAACGATTGTGAGAAATCAACAAACGAAGCAGTTGACTGTACAGATGCTGATTTAAATGGCAAATGTGATGTTTGCGGCGGCGATGTTGCATTACCAGCAGAAAAGACAATCGCTGAAGTTCTTGCTATGGAAGACGGCGATACCAAGTTCTATGTTACAGGCGAAATCGTTGGTACATACGGTTCTGCATGGGCAACTTACGGTAATCTTTACATCAAAGATTCTTCTACAGATGAACAGTTGTTAATCTACGGCTTGAATGACGAAGCCGGCACTCGTTACGATGCTATGGAAACAAAGCCCGTTGTTGGCGATACAATCAAGGTTCAGGCAACACGTAGTTCGTATAACGGTGTTGCTCAATTGAAGAATGCCGTATTGTTAGAGCTCACCCCTGCTACACCTAGTGAAGGCGGCGACGAGGGTGATACACCCGACACACCTGTTGAGATTCCTGAAAAGACCGTAG
>CAYLXT010000033.1:0-16697 GCA_964387615.1 uncultured Ruminococcus sp. | reverse complement strand
CACTACAAGAAGTTTGGCGATAAATTGCCTACAGCACTTCGCGAACAGCTTGATACTCTTAAAGCAAACCTTGCTAAAATGTAATTTAATGCACAATTAACTGAAATTAAAGCACTCATCATAGCGATATGATGAGTGCTTTCTTTTTGGTGTTACATAGAAATTCTACATAAAGTGATTGATGTTCGTCATGTACAATTCTTTTGATTTCTTGAAAATTAAATGCTGCAATCCCAGTTTCTTCATACAATTCTCGCATTGCGCATTCTATTGGTGTTTCATCAGCCAATACAGAACCACCTGCAGTTAATTCCCACATTCCACCGTGATTTTTTTCTAAAGCTCTTCGCATAAGTAGAAATTTTCCGTCTGTATGTTTTAAAATTATTTCACATACTAAATGGTACATACCATTTGGAATGACTTCACCACGAATTAACTTAATATTTTCTATTTTATTAAACTGTCTATCATATGCATCCCATATTTCGCTCAAAAAATCACATCCTTGTATATAGTATGCGCAAAAAAACCGCCAAACAGTTTTCTGCCTGGCGGTATAAAATTATTTAATTAAAGTTTTGCTACATCGGCATCGGTAATAAGGTGGAAGCCTGCGTTTTCAAGCGCTGCTTCTGCAGCAGCATTGTCAGCCACACGTAGAACAACATAAGCGTGTTTTTCGGTTCGTGACATAAATGCGTAAAGATATTCCATATTTATACCGTTTTCATCAAGCACGTTAAGTGCCATAGAAAGTTTACCGGGTTCATCACCGATTTTAACACCAACAACATCGGTTGTCTTGATAAGGTAACCTTCATCGCGGAGTGTTTTAAGTGCTGTGTCGTTATCGTTAACGATAAGACGAAGAATACCAAAATCCTGTGTATCGGCAATTGAGAGCGCACGGATGTTTATATTATGACGTGCCAATGTGTCGGTTATATCTACCAATGTGCCTTGCTTATTTTCTACAAATACGGTTAATTGTTTAAGTGACATATTTTCATCTCCTATTAATCGTGTAGTTTACGTTTATCAATAACGCGAACGGCTTTGCCTTCACTTCGTGTAATGCTCTTAGGCGCTACAAGGTGAACGGTTGGGTTAATGCCAAGCATTGTCTTCATAGCGTTTGCAAGAGATTTTTCAAGTGCAGTAATGCCACCAACGGTGTCGGTAAACTGATCGGGGTTAAGTTCAACGTTAACTTCAAATGTATCGGTGTTATTAACACGGTCAAGCACAATCTGATAGTTAGGCTGATAACCCTCGTTAAGAAGCACTGTTTCAATCTGGCTTGGAAATACGTTAACGCCGCGGATAATCATCATATCGTCGCTTCTGCCCATTGGCTTGCTCATTTTTATATGAGTTCTGCCACAAGAACAGGGTTTACGAGTAAGTACACAAATATCACGAGTACGATAACGAAGAAGAGGGAAGGCTTCTTTGTCGAGTGAGGTAAATACAAGCTCACCCTTGCTGCCTTCGGGTAAAACTTCACCTGTGTCAGGGTCGATAATTTCTGCTAAGAAGTGGTCCTCGTTAATATGCATACCGGTTTGCTCTTCACATTCAAACGATACTCCGGGACCGCTTGTTTCGGTAAGACCATAAATATCATAAGCCTTAATACCAAGTGTTTTTTCAATACCACGGCGCATTTCTTCGGTCCAAGGTTCTGCGCCAAAGATACCTGCTTTTAGTGGAATAGTATCGGGTGTATAGCCCTTTTCTACCAGAGATTCGCCAAGGTAAGCCGCATAAGAAGGTGTACAGCAAAGAATTGTGGCATTAAGATCGGTCATAAACTGCAACTGACGCTCGGTGTTGCCTGATGACATTGGAAGTGTAAGGCATCCAACCTTGTGTGAACCACCGTTAAGACCGGGACCGCCTGTAAACAAACCATAGCCATAGGCAACCTGACAAACGTCCTCGTTAGTGCCACCTGCTGCAACAATAGCGCGCGCACAGCAATCTTCCCACAGTTCTATATCGTGCTGTGTGTAAAACGCTACAACACGGCGACCTGTGGTGCCAGAGGTTGACTGAATACGAACACACTCGCTAAGTGGTTTTGCAAGCAAGCCATAGGGATATGCATCGCGTAAATCTGCCTTTGTTAAGAAGGGTAGAAGATGCAGATCCTCAATACCGTGGATATCTTCGGGTTTTACACCTTTTTTATCCATAAGGTCGCGGTAGTAAGGCACATTTTCATAAACGTGCTTTACTTGTTTCACCAGCTTTTCTGATTGAAGCTTTTTAATATCTTCAACAGGCATGGTTTCAATTTCTTTTTGATAGTAGCGCTTTTCCAAGAGTAACATCACCTTTCAGTAAAATAATATTTTTTATGAATTGTAGCCCAAATCAAAGGCTTTTTTATTCATTTCAACAAATTTAGGAGCAACGGTATTTTCAATAGCGCGAATCCACTTGTCGTAAGAGATGCCAAATTGACGAGCCACCTTGCCCATAAGTACAATATTAACCGCTTTTGATGAACCTGCTTGTTCTGCAAGAGTAAGAGCATCAAGCGCTTCTACCTTTAAACCTTTTGCAGTAAGTTCGTCTAAAACATCAACTGGGTACTGTGCCGCACCAATAATAACAGGCATAGGGTCAATCTGTTGTGTGTTTACAACGATAAGACCGTCTTTGTTTAAATATTTTGCATAGCGAGCAGCCTCTAATTTTTCAAATGAGATGATAAAATCTGCCTCACCCTCGGTAATAATAGGCGAGTAAACCTTATCACCAAAGCGAACATAGGTTACAACACTGCCGCCTCGCTGACTCATACCGTGTACTTCACTTACTTTAACATCATAGCCTTCGTCAATAAGCAATCTGCCAAGCAGCTTTGAGGCAAGCAGACTACCCTGACCGCCAACGCCGACAATCATAACATTTGTGGTTTTCATATGCTTACCTCCTTTAAATTATTGCATCAAATGCGCAAAGCTGTTTACAAACACCGCAACCAACGCAAAGTGTATTATCAATAACTGCTTTTCCGTCTTTCATACTGATTGCAGGGCAGCCAAGACCCATACAACGCTTGCAGGATTTACATTTACCAGCATCTACATTAAGTGATGGTAGTGCCTTTACCGATTTAAGTAGTACGCATGGACGACGTGAGATAATAACCGACGGTTCTGCCACAGCTAGTTCTTCCTTTATAGCAGTTTCGCATTCTTTAAGGTTATATGGGTCAACCACACGAACACGATTTATACCGAGTGCTTTGCAAAGTGCTTCAAGATTTACCTTTGCGGCAACCTCGCCCTTAATATTATAGCCTGTTGTGGGGTTTTGCTGATGGCCCGTCATACCTGTGATTGAGTTGTCAAGTATAATTACGGTTGAATTTGTAGCGTTATATGCCACGTTAACAAGGCTGGTCATACCCGAGTGCATAAAGGTTGAATCACCGATAACGGCAACGCTTTTACCCTCGGTTTCATTACCGCGAGCCGCATTAAAGCCGTGAAGACCTGAAATTGACGCGCCCATACAAAGTGTGGTATCAAGTGCGTTAAGCGGTGGAACTGCACCCAAAGTATAACAACCAATATCACCGTGAACAGTAATCTTGTTTTTAGCAAGCGTATAGAACATACCGCGATGTGGACAACCTGCGCACATCATTGGCGGTCTGTTTGGAACAGGTGAATCGGCACAAACACTGTCTTTTGCTTCAATTCCGAATGCATCTGCAATAGTCTTTTGAGAAAACTCACCAAGAATTGAGAACATTTCTTTACCGATAACATTAATTCCAAGTGATTTAATATGATTTTCTATAATTGGATCAAGTTCTTCAATAACGTAAAGATTTTTAACCTTTGCGGCAAAATCCTTAATTTTGTTTACGGGTAGGGGATTAGGCATACCGATTTTAAGTATGCTTACACTTTCCCCAAATACTTCTTTAACATACTGATAAGAGCAACCCGAAGTGATAATACCAATTTCATCATTGGTGCCGTATTCTACTGTGTTATAAATGCAGTTTTCAGCAAGTTCCTGAAGTTTTAATGTGCGTTCCTCTACAAGCGGATGTCGTTTAACTGCATTACCCGGCATCATAATGTATTTTGCAGGATTTTTTTCGTAACCCTTGAGTACCGCAGGAATAGCATCGGCAGTTTCAACAACCGATTGGCTGTGAGCAATACGTGTGCACATACGAAGAAGAACGGGGGTATCATATTTTTCGGAAAGTTCAAAAGCGCTACGGGCAAAGGAGTAAGCCTCTTGCGAATCGGCAGGCTCAAGCATTGGCACCTTCGACGCTATTGCATAATGACGGGAATCTTGTTCGTTTTGCGACGAGTGCATTGCAGGGTCATCGGCAACGCAGATTACCATACCACCATTTACACCTGTATACGACAGTGTAAAAAGCGGGTCAGCCGCGACGTTAAGACCAACGTGCTTCATTGCACACGCGCTGCGCGCACCTGCAAGCGAAGCACCAAAAGCTACCTCACATGCAACCTTTTCATTAGGTGCCCATTCGCTATGCAAATCATCATACTTAGATAAAAATTCGGTAATTTCAGTAGATGGTGTACCTGGGTAGCTTGATACAACACCCAAACCGCCATCATGAAGACCTGCGGCTACTGCCTGATTACCAATAAGTAACTTTTTCATATTATGTAACCTTTCAATTAAGATTTGTTTTGTGAATCGACAATACCCTCTGCTCCGTACATTTTACGAAGCTTTGGCTTTTCAATTTTACCTGTAGGATTACGTGGCACATCGGCAAATATAATTTTGCGCGGACGCTTATAACGGGGAAGTGACATACAAAATTCGTTTATTTCTTCTTCGGTACAGGTCATACCGTCTTTTATCTGAATAATTGCGGTTGCAATTTCTCCTAAACGACTGTCAGGCAAACCAATTACTGCAACGTCCATTATTTTTTGATGCGCCGCGAGGAAATTTTCAATCTGAACAGGGTAAAGGTTTTCACCACCCGTAATAATAACATCTTTTTTACGGTCAACAAGATATATAAATCCGTCTTCGTCTTGCATAGCCATATCACCTGTATACAGCCAACCTTCTTTAAGAGTATCGGCTGTGGCTTTTTCATCTCGGTAATAACAGGTCATAACACCGGGGCCTTTAAGACAAAGCTCGCCAACATCGCCTTGATTTACTGTGTTACCGTTGGGGTCAACAATTTTTAACTCCCAACCGTAGCCTGCTACACCAATAGCGCCAACCTTGTGGATGTTTTCAACACCCAAGTGTACAGCACCGGGACCGATTGACTCTGACAATCCGTAGTTTGTATCATATTGATGATCAGGGAAATATTCGAGCCAACGCTTTATAAGGCTTTGCGGTACAGGTTGCGCACCAATGTGCATAAGACGCCAATTTGAAAAGTCGAATTCATCAAGACCGATTTCGCCATTGTCAAGTGCATTTAAAATATCTTGTGCCCAAGGAACCAGTAGCCAAACGATAGAGCATTTTTCCTGTGCTGCGGCACTTAAAATATTGCGTGCCTGTGTACCTTTAAGTATTACCGCCTTTGAGCCTGTGATAAGACTGCCAAACCAGTGCATTTTTGCGCCCGTATGATAAAGCGGGGGAATACAAAGGAAACAGTCGTCCTTTGTTTGACCGTGATGTGCTTGCTCAACTCGACAAGAGTGAATAAGACTGCGATGCTTATGTAATATGGCTTTTGGGAAACCTGTTGTTCCTGATGAAAAATAAATGGCAGCATCATCTTCTTCGGTAAGTTCACATTCGGGGAAGATGGATGAACATTCGCTTGTCAAATCGTTATAATCGTCAGCAAATGCAGGACAACCGGAACCAAAGTATATAAGTGTGCATTTTTTAGAAATTTTATCAGCAACCGCTTCAACACGACCGATAAATTCGGTGCCGAAAATCAGTACATCGGCTTCGGCAAGCTGTAAGCAGTAGTCAATTTCATCAGAAGAATATCTGAAATTAAGCGGTACTGCCAAAGCGCCTGTTTTAAGTATACCAAAATAAATCGGCAGCCAATCTATGCAATTCATGAGCAGAATGGCAACCTTTTTACCTTTACCGATACCGTTTTGTTGTAGCATATTAGCTAAGCGATTGGATTTTTCATTAAATACCGACCATGAAATTTCGCGGCGGTAATAATCTACGCGGTGTGTAGGCTCAACCAATTCAAACTCGTGCCAGGTGCGACGGCGGGTTTCGGGTTGGTCGGGGTTGATTTCGACAAGTGCGATGTCGTTTGCGTATTTTTTTGCGTTGTCTTCAAGTAGGTGAACAATGGTCATAGTTTACATACATTCCTTAGTTTTAAAAGTATGCCAACATTTTACCACTTTAAAGTGCGACTGTCAACAATAAAGGAAGAAAAAACGATAATTTTTAAAGTTTTTCTTGACAAACGCGCTTTAAAGTGTTAAAGTCTTAAAGTGTTAAGGCAAATGAAGGAGTGCAGGAGGTAAATAATAATGACAACACCACAACTTTACACAATAATTGCTTTATGTATTTATGCGGTAGCAATGGCCCTTATCGGATGCATCAGCTACGGTAAATCAAAAACTTTGGACGGATTTCTCATTGGTGGAAGAAATATCGGCGCGTGGGTAACCGCATTTGCTTACGGTACTACATATTTTTCGGCAGTAGTATTTGTAGGATATGCGGGACAACACGGTTGGAATATTGGTATAGGAGCTATATGGATCGGTATCGGCAATGCGGTTTTAGGATGCTTGCTTTCGTGGTTATTGTTTGCAAACAGAACACGAAAAATGACTAAAAAGTTAGATGCAAAAACTATGCCTGAGTATTTTGAAAAGAGATATGCGTCTAAAGGTATGAAAATCTTGGCGGCAATCATTATTTTCGTATTCTTAGTTCCTTATTCGGCAGCTGTTTATAAAGGCTTAGGTTCTTTGTTCAGCGCGGTTTTCCCAGGTGTTGAAACTTGGGTCTGGATGCTTATAATCGCTTGCCTTACAGCAGTTTATCTTGTTGCAGGTGGATATGTTGCAACCGCTTATACTGACCTTGTACAAGGTATCATTATGATCGTAGGTGTCGTTTGCCTTGTTGTAGCGGTTCTTGGTCACGAAAATGTTGGTGGACTTTCGGGACTTATGACTAATCTTGCTGAATATCAGGCAGCTAATAGTGAGGAACTGGCAAAAACAGGTACTGAGCTTACAAACATTTTTGGCGGTTCTTCGTTTAAGTTCCTTTGCTTTAATATTATGCTTACAAGCTTTGGTACTTGGGGACTTCCTCAAATGATTGGTAAGTTCTATGCTATTAAAGATACCGCTGCTATTAAGCGCGGAACAATTATTTCTACAATCTTTTGCGCAGTAATCGGTTGCGGCGCATACCTTATTGGTAGTACATCAAGACTTATTCTTGGCGGTCAGCTTCCCGAAGGTGGCGTTGACTCTATAATTCCTACCGTTCTTATGGAAGTATTGGGTGGCGGTACATTTGGAATAATACTTTTGGCTGTTATTATGATTCTTTTGCTTTCGGCATCTATGTCAACACTTGAGGCGGTTGTTCTTACATCGGCTTCTGCTGTTGCGGTTGACCTTATTCCTGCTGTAAGAAAGAAGGAAACCAAGCCCGAGACTCAGATGCTGCTGACCCGAATCCTTTGCCTTGTATTTGTTGCTTGTTCATTTATTTTTGCAACCCAGAACATTCCGATTATAGTAAGTCTTATGTCTTTCTCTTGGGGTGTTGTTTCCGGTTGCTTTATCGGTCCTTACATCTGGGGACTTTTCTCAAAAAAGATTACAAAGATTGGCGCGTACGCAGGTATCCTATCGGGATTACTTACCGTTGGCGGCGCAACATTGGTAATCACACTTACTTCAAGCTTCTCAAATGCTGCATCTCATTCTCCTGAAATGGGTGTTGCGGCTATGGCGGTGTCTATGGTTGTTGTTCCTGTTGTGAGTCTACTTACTAAGAATAAGGATAAAGAACGTGTAGACGAAATTTTTGAGTGTTATAACGAAGAATAAATTTTTAAAAACCGCTGAAAAATCAGCGGTTTTTTCTTGACTTTATTAGGGTGATGTACTATACTGTTTGAGCTGTTTTATGATAGAAAGGGTTAATTTATATGAACAATAAATCTGCGGTTAAAAACGCGTTTGTAATTGGCTTGACATCATCTTTGGCGTACTTGGCGGTATATATTTCAAGAAATATTTTAAGCGCATTATCACCACAACTTAATAATGAAGGAATTTTTGATGAGTCAGCTTTAGGTACTCTTTCTTCAATATTCTTGTGTGCTTATGCAATAGGTCAATTGATTAATGGTGTAATAGGAGATATTGTTAAATCAAAAAATATGATTTCAATTGGTCTTTTGGTTGCGGGTTTAGCAAGCTTTTTTCTTCCTGTATTTTATCAGAACTCTATTGTTATAAATATTGCTTACGGAATTTGGGGATTTGCTCTTGCTATGATTTATGCACCTTTAATGAAACTGATTGCCGAAAATGTTGAAAAAGACTATGCGATAAAATGTAATTTATGTATTAACTTTTCGTCTTATTTCGGTGCTCCGCTTGCGGGTGTATTGGCAATAACATTTGCTTGGAAAACCTCATTTGAAGTAAGCGGCTTGATTTTGTTAGTAATGGCCATAGCGGTTTTTATCACTTTTTCTTATTTGGAGTTTAAAAAGGCTATTGTGTTTAGAGTTCCAAACAAAGAAGAAAAGCAGTCTTTGCTATCGTCAATATCGGTTTTAATTAAAAGAAGTATTGTTAAATTTACCCTTGTTTCTATTTTGACAGGTGTTATAAGAACAACTGTAATGTTTTGGTTGCCTACATATTTGATGCAGCATTTAAGTTTTAGCGAAAAATATTCAACAACAATTTTTACTGCCTTTTCTTTGATTCTTTCTTTAGCAAGCTTTGTTGCTATATATGTATATAAGCTAATGAAAAATGATATGAACAAGACATTACTTGTTTCATTTTTTGCTGCCGCTATATTCTTTGCTTTGTGTATTATTGTTAAATCTTCTTTTGTAAATATCATCTTACTTTTGATGGCAATAATATCTTCTAACTGTGCAGCGACAATGCTGTGGAGCGTTTATTGTATTTCGCTTGAAGATACAGGTCTTGTTTCAAGCACTACGGGATATCTTGATTTTATTAGTTATATGTCTGCCGCAATTGCATCGAAACTATTTGCAAACGCCATAAACACAATAGGTTGGAGTGGTTTGATTTTAGTCTGGTGCGCCTTAATGATACTTGGTATAATTATTTCAATTCCATATAAAAAACGCTGTGACGGTTAAATCACAGCGTTTTTAGTTCATTTGAATTTAACTTTGGCTACTCTTACGCAAAGGCTTTGACCATATGTAAAGTTTGTAAAGTTAACAAGCAGTTTATCATCTTTTTGTGAAAATGCAAGTTCTTCATTGTTATCCATCCATTTTATAGATTCAACCTGTGCATCAAATTTTTCAAGAGTTGTAGCGCCTTCTTCTTCAAATCCTAATGCTACGTTATCATCGCCACCACATTTAAGATTAAATTTAAATATATAAGCAGCTTTTGGGTCATTTATATCTTTAAGCACGAATTCTTGTTTGTCGGTATATGTAATATACGGTCTACCATTATATATTGCAGTACCATAGGTGTTCATCCAGCGGCCGATACATTCCATAATACCTTTTTGCATTGTAGGAACACTACCATCAGGGTTAGGACCAATATTCAGTAAGAAATTTGCGCCAACCTTACGGCAGTTACAAAGACTTTCTATAAGTGTTTTAACAGATTTAAAGTTAATGTCATCTGCAATACCCCAGTGATCGCACAGCGTTTCGCACATTTCGCCTGCCATATATTTAGGTTGTCCGCGTCGGTCAAGCGGTTGCGCCATACCACGTTCGAAGGTTACCGAGTCAATTTCGCTATTACCCATTTTACCTCGAGCTTGAAGACCGGTGTTATTAATTACCATTGCTTCGGGTTGCAGACGATGAATCATTTTATAAAGGTCGTCTTCTTTCCAATCTGCATCAGGCTTTGACCAGTTGCCGTCAAACCATAAACCACCAATTTTTCCGTATTTGGTACAAAGAATTTCGACGCTTTTGTAAAGATAGTCAAGATAAGCATCAAAATTATTTTCAAAATCGGGATGATGCCAGTCGAGTGTTGTGTGATAAAAGAAAGGAACAATATCAACCTTGCGACATTCATCCACAAACTCTGCAATTATGTCACGACCGGCGGGGGAGTTAAGCGAATTAAAATCCGAAAGTCCGCATGGGTCATAAAGCGAAAAGCCTTCATGATGACGGGTTGTAAGACAGATGTACTTACATCCTGCTGCTTTGGCAGTAGAAACAATATCGTGCATACCAACGCAGTCAAATGTATCGGCTAATTTTTGGTATTCACCCATACCTACTTTAAGATATTTAAACACCCATTCACCATGCTTGTGTTGTGAATATAAACCATAGTGAACAAACATACCAAAGCCCAATTGTTCGAAATCTTTGATATATTGTGGTGCTACAGGGATTTTGTTTTCCATAACATAAAACTCCTTTGTGTTTATTGATATTAAAATATCATAATTTATTAAAAAAGTAAAGCAGTTGTTGTTTAATTATTAATACCAACATATCCTGTTTCTTCAATTATATACTGTCCCTCGTCAGAAAGCATCCAATTTATCAATTTATCAACATTTTCGTTAGGATTATTCTCATAAGTCACAGCATATATCGGCGCAATAATTGGATATCTACCGTTTTTGATGTTTTCTGTTGTTGGCTCAACGCCATCAATGGCAATCATTTTTATATCGGGGTTTTTGATAATGCCCTCAACATAGAAGCGGAACGAAAAACCTATTGAGGTTGACTTGTTTTTATAATCGGCAACCTCTTCTATAATTCCACCCATACCGCCTACAGCAGTTTGTGTTGTCGGCTCAATGATTGGTGTATTGCCCATAAGCCTTATAAGCATACTTTGGCTACCGCTGCCTTCATTTCTTTGAAAAGGAACAATCTTTTCGTTTTTGCCGCCAACCTCATTCCAATTGGTGATTTCGCCTGAATATATACCCTTGATTTGTTCAAGAGTTAGATTTTCGACGGGGTTATCTTTATTAACGAAAAACACAAAAGCCTCGGAACCGATTTGTGTATACTTAAAGGTCGTGCCGCTCTTATAAGCTTCTTCACTTTGTTCTTTTGAAGGCGCTGCGCCAATAAAAATGTCGGTTTCACGTTCGGCAAGCAGTTTATAACCGCCTACAGTATTGTTGTATTCAAAAACGCCGTCATAAAGCTCGGTTGTGTCAGGATAAACGGCATTTACAAAAGCCGAATAAACTGGGAAAGCCGCTGCGGCACCGTCAATCACTGGTAGTTGCTCTTTGGTCACAGCGTCAAAGTTTAGCGTTTTGCTGTCAATTTTAACTATTTTAGAATCTTTATCGAACGGTAAATATTCATAGGTATTTATGCTTGGGGTTACATCAATTGTGATAGATTCGTTATATTTTCTAATGCCCCACTGTGTTCCTAAAAGAATTGCAAAGCACAGTATGAATGATATGTATGCGAGGGTATAGTATTTTCGTTTTTTAATCCAAATCAGTGGGATAGACAGTGGCAATATTAAAAGACTTAATATGATGGTAATAGACCAAAAACCGCTAAAGGAGAGCAATATCATAATAAAAACCGAAGCGAAGGGGCAGATCAGCACAACGACCAAAGTCAATAATATTTTCATAATTAAATGTGAAAGTTTCATTTAAACACCGCCTTTAAATAATTATAGCATATTTGAATATTTATTGCAATGAATTGTAATGGCATATAATTTTTAAATTATACTTGATTTTTTCACGACAATAATATATAATTACTTGGTCACTTGCAGATGTCGCGTAGTTGGTCGAGCGCGCACGATTGGAAATCGTGTAACTATTAAAAGTAGTTCGAGGGTTCGAATCCCTCCATCTGCGCCAGAAAAAAGGCATCCGGTATGGGTGCCTTTTAATATTAAAATAAGGTGATTATATGAAAAAATTTCAAACAGTTATAGATTTACTTTTGGTTATTGTAGCATCGGTTTTGTCGGCGGTTGGCCTTTATACATTTGTTAATCCTGCAAACTTTGCGCCAAGCGGCATTGACGGTATAGCAATGATGCTGCAAAAACTTACTGACGTTAATATGGGTTATATTTCACTTGCAATAAATATACCGCTTCTTATAATGGCGTGGTTTTTTATTAGCAAAAAGTATGTTATCTACACTACGATTTTCACCGTGCTTTCATCGGTTATGTTGATCGTAATGGAAAAAATAGATATGTATCAATATATCTCGCAAAACAACGCCTGGATTGCGGTTTTGGCTTCGGGTATTATGCTGGGTGCGCGAACAGCAATTATGATAAAAATTGGTGGTTCTTCGGGTGGTGTTGACATTATTGCAAGCGTGGTTCAGCAAAAAAGGCCGTATCTTAATATAGAAAGTCTTATTTCAATATTTTGCTACATAATAATAGGCGTATCTTTCTTTGTATACGGCAATATTGAAAGTGTTATAATGTCAATCGCTCAGATGATGATATTTAATTTTGCTATGAACTCAATACTTAAAACCACACGAAATGCCGTTGAGGCACGTATAATAACCGACAATCCTGATAAATTTAAAGAGGATATAATTAATAATCTTAAACACGGTGCCACAGTTATTGACGGTACGGGAATGTTTACAGGGGACAACAAAAAAATTATTATTACCATAATCAATCTTCGTCAGATGAATGATTTAATCAAGCTATCAAGAAAGCATCCTAACTCATTTATATATTTCAGCGAGGTAAACGGTGTCTGGGGTAATTTCAGATGGAATAAGACCGATGCAGTAAAATAAATTTTTAAAGCCGCATTTTGCGGCTTTTTTGCTTGTCATAAATAAAATATTTCTTACATAGTATTTATCAGTAAAATTTTTTAAATGTAAAAGTTTCGGAGGAATATTGTATGGCAAGTAAAAGTATATATGAGGACATTGCTTTAAGAACGGGCGGAGATATTTATTTAGGCATTGTGGGTCCTGTTAGAACCGGCAAATCTACATTTATAAAGCAATTTATGGATAAGCTCGTTATGCCGAATATCTCTGAAGAATACGAAAAAGAGCGTGCAAAAGACGAGTTACCGCAGGCGTCTTCGGGCAGAACGATTATGACTACCGAGCCTAAATTTATACCCGAAAAGTCTGTGAATATAAATATTGATAACACTGCAAATATGAATGTGCGTCTTATTGATTGCGTAGGTTATATAGTGCCAAGTTCATTAGGATACATTGAAAACGATCAACCGCGCATGGTGAATACGCCGTGGTATGCTGAGCCTATTCCTTTTAATATGGCAGCGGAAATAGGAACTCAAAAGGTGATAGAGGAGCATTCTACAATAGGTCTTGTAATTACTACCGACGGCAGTATCACTGATATTCCGCGCGAGGAATATATGGAAGCTGAGGAAAGGGTAATCAACGAGCTAAAGCAGATAAACAAGCCGTTTATTGTTTTACTTAACTGTTTAGAGCCACAATCGGAAAAAGCAATAGATACTGCGGAAGAAATATCAAAAAAGCATAACATACCCGTGATACCTATTAACTGTTTGGAATTAACACAAGGGGATATCAAGCAGATTTTGTCACGAATTCTTTATGAATTTCCTGTTAAAGAAATAAATGTTAATTTCCCAAAATGGATAAATAGCTTGCCGCTTGATCATTGGTTGCGCGCCGATCTTATTGCCTCGTTAAAATCAGCGGAAATTATACGACATATACGTGATTTAAACCATTTTGGCGATTGTCTTGAAAAAAGCGAAAACACCACCGGCTGCAAGGTTAATAATATTGATTTGGGCTACGGAAGAGCAGACATAACAATAAATGTAAATCCCGAGCTGTTTTACAGGGTGCTTGCTGAAAATACGGGTATTGCTATAAACGATGAAATGGAACTGATGAATACCGTTACCGAATTGTCTGCTATCAAAAAAGAATATATGCGTGTTAAGGATGCGCTTGATGAGGTAGAAGCCACTGGCTACGGCATTGTAATGCCATCAATTGAGGAGCTGACACTTGAAGAACCCGAAATCGTGAAGCAAGGCGGAAGATATGGCGTGCGATTGCGCGCGTCGGCACCGTCAATACATCTTATGAAAGCTAATATTACTACCGAGGTGAGTCCAATTGTAGGCAGTGAGAAACAATCCGAAGATTTAATAATGTATTTACTTAACGAGTTTGAAGAGGACCCTGTAAAAATTTGGGACTCAAATATTTTTGGTAAATCATTGCATGAGCTTGTGAATGAAGGCTTGCATACAAAGCTTGCGCGAATGCCTGTAGACGCTCGTATGCGCGTTCAAGAAACAATCGAACGCGTTATAAATGACGGTTGTAACGGATTGGTGTGTATTATTTTATAAATAGTAATTTTTTCTTGCAAAAACAGACATATTGTGCTATTATGTAGAAAATGTTTGTTATTGTGAGGTGCGAGCGTATGAAACCAAATATAACTGCAAAGCTTTTAATCGCAGTTTGTTTTTGTTTAATTACGGCGCTTACATTTACCGCTTGTAAGGATAAGGAGATTTTTGCTGACTTGTCTGATTTTGAGTCGTATCCTGATTATTGGAATGATTTCAACAATGATAATGGTGTAATTTATGTGCCAGATAGCAGTGCTTCGTCTGATAGCGACAGCGTAGCAAACACCTCGGGTAGCGACGATTCTTCGTCCGATGAATCTGAGATTGAGGATTGGACCGCTAACTTTACTGAGGATGATGAAGATAATACCTCAAGCGTGGTCGATACCGACAAGGACGGAATACCTGACGATACTGATACTGATGATGACAACGACGGTATTACTGATGATAAGGATACCGACGACGATAATGACGGTATAAAAGACGAGGATGAGGCTGATTACGGTAATCAAGGACCGCTCCTATTATTCTAAGTTAAAATTTAAGAAGTCATAACCGCGAAGGTTATGACTTCTTTTTTACGTTAGATAACGGATTTGAATCAATAGCGTTTTTAATTTGTGTGTCAGATATATGTGTGTAAATCTGCGTAGTGCCAAGGTTGGAATGACCAAGAATATCTTTTAGCACACGAATATCAACGTCACCGTGCTGATACATAAGCGTTGCAGCGGTGTGGCGTAATTTGTGGGTTGAATAACCCTGACCGCCAAGACCTGCTTTTTCAAGATAGGTTTTTACTATATGCTGAACCGTTTTATTGCTAAGGCGTCTTTTGTTGCGGCTGATAAACAGCGCGTTACGGTCGTTAAAGTTTACCGCGTCATTCGGTCTTACTGCAAGATATGCTTTTATTGCCGCGTCACAAGCATCATTGATATAAACAATTCTTTCTTTGTTACCTTTACCAAGCAGTCGCATCGTACCGTCAGGGCGTATGTCGCCAAGATTGAGCCCACATAGCTCCGAAAGACGCATACCACAATTTAAAAATAGGGTAAGAATGCAATAGTCACGTTCCTTGTTTGGTCCGTCAACCGATGATAAAAGCTCAAGCGAATCCTCAAGACTTAAATGCTTAGGCAGTGCATTTTTTACCTTTGGGGATTCAAGCATTTCAGCAGGATTTGTTTCAAGCAGATGTATCTGAGAAGTAAGATACTTAAAGAAAATACGAAGCGTTGAGGTTTTTCGTGCACGGGTGGCGGCATTGTTACCGCGTTCATCCTTGCAAAAAACTATAAAAGCGTATAAATCTGAAATCGTAACTGTGCTGATAAGCTCTGCGTCAACACAGCTTATATCAATCTCATCAAAATTACTTTTTTTATCAACCTTGCCGCGCACAAGCAACAAATATCTGAAAAAGGTCTGTAAATCAAGATAATATTCGTCAACCGATTTAGAAGATTTGCCCTTAATAGTTTCGTTATAGGTTAAAAAGTCGCGGATAATAGGAGGGCACGATAGCAAAACTTCGTGTTTCATATTGTATATCCTCCTTAAAAATAGTATAATTTATATATCTATTTTAGCATTTTACTTGCAAAAAAGCAATATTAAAGAATTCTTAATATTTTAATGTCTTTTATCTTAAAAAAGTTATTGTTAAAATATTTTCAGGAGGATGAGAAAAATGTACAACATATTGGTATGTGATGATGAAAAGGATATTGTTTCGGCTTTACAGATTTATCTTGAAAGTGACGGTTATAAGGTTTTTACCGCTTTTAACGGCAAAGAAGCAATTGATACATTTGGTAAGAATGAAATTCATTTAATACTTATGGATATAATGATGCCTGTAATGGACGGTATTACCGCTATGGTAAAGCTGCGAGAGTTTAGCAATGTTCCAATTATTTTGCTTACGGCTAAGAGTGAGGACACCGATAAAATACTTGGATTAAACGTAGGTGCTGATGACTATATAACAAAGCCCTTTAATCCCGTTGAAATGTTGGCTCGCGTCCGTTCGCAGATACGTCGCTATACAAAGCTAGGCGGCAATGTCACACAAACAAATGACGATATTTTAACAATAG
>CAYLXT010000032.1:0-17358 GCA_964387615.1 uncultured Ruminococcus sp. | reverse complement strand
CCTTTTGGTCGTGGAACGAAAAGCTTGACACCGACGAAACAGCCCGTCAGGTGCGTGAGATGAACGAGGTAGGCATTGGCGGATACTTTATGCATGCCCGCGGAGGACTTCAGACCGAATATATGTCAGACGAATGGTTTGACAACGTAAAGGCTACTCTGCGCCAGGGTAAAAAGCTTGGTATGCAGTCTTGGGGTTATGACGAAAACGGATGGCCGAGCGGATTTGGCTCCGGTCTTGTTAATGGACTTGGACTTAAATATCAGCAAAAGTATCTTCGCTGTGAAGAAACAAATGAAGCTATAACTAATGATAATACAATCATCAATCTGCCTTATAACAATAAAAATCTGCATTTTTATTATGAGGTAAACCCTTTTTATGTTGATACCCTCAACGGCGAGGTTATCTCGGAATTTATTCGTGTAACCCACACAGCTTATCAGAAGACTTTGGGAGACGAATTTTCCGATATGGCAGGATTTTTTACCGATGAGCCTCAGATTTCACGTAACGGTTACCCTTGGTCTTTCATACTCGAAAAAGAATATGTAAATGCCTATGGCGAATCTTTAACCGATAAGCTTACCGACCTTTTTTACGAAACCGAAACAAGCACACAAACAAAATACAATTTCTTTAAGCTTATAACCCACCTGTTTTCTGAAAACTTTATGAATAATATTTATAAGTGGTGCTGTGATAACGGCAGTGCGTTTACAGGTCATCTGGTGCTTGAAGAGGGGCTTTGGGACCAGATGCTCTCAAACGGCACTTGTATGCCGCATTATGAATATATGACAATACCGGGTATGGATAATTTAGGTCGTATTCTCAATCGTCTTGAATGTCAGATGCAATTATCATCTGTTGCCAACCAGCTTGGTAAAAAGCAAATACTGTCCGAAACCTTTGCTTGTTGCGGTTGGAACGTAAGTTTTGAAGAATTACTGCTTATATATGAGCACCAGATGGTACACGGTATTAACTACCTTTGTCAGCATCTTGAGGGTTATACACTTCGCGGTATCAGAAAGCGCGACTACCCTGCAACGCTCTTTAAGCAACAACCATGGTGGAATGATTACCGCGTATTTAATGACAAGGTAAGCCGTATTGGTATGCTGATAGCCGAGGGTAAAATAGAGCACGAAATATTGGTGCTCCATTCAAGTGACAGCGCATGGGCAAACTTTGATATAAACTCACGCGGCTACGCATCACAGCTTTGTAGCGAAATGGTTGACGTGATGAACCGCCTTGAAAGAAATCAGTTGCAGTATCACTTAGGCGATGCTACCATTATGGAACGTCACGCCAAGGTAGAAAACGGCAAAATCACCATAGGCACACAAAGTTATAGTGTTGTGGTAGTTCCCCCTGCCGATTGTTTAGCAAGTAATACGTTAAAATTGCTCAAAGAATTTAAAGCACAAGGCGGATTGGTGATTTTTGCAGGTCGCGTCCCCACTATGATAGATGGTAAAACAACCGATGATATTACTAATTTTGCAAAAGAATGTGTTTGCACCGATGGAGAAGGCTTGATTGATGCAATCCCCGAAAGTTTACGCAAAATCAAACTCGATTATGAAGGTGACCACCAAGCAGCACCAATTCTCACGGCAGTTCGCCGCTTTGACAAGCCAAAAATGACAATGTACTACCTTGTAAATCCGTGTAATGTAATTCACAATTTTACCGCTACGGTAAAGGGCGGTAGTGCTACAATATTTAACGCAATAACAGGCGAAGAAGAGGCTGTCGTTTTTACCAAAAACAGTGATAATCTTAACATTGAAAGCGCCATTTACGGTAACGGTTCGGTTGTGTTGTTTGTATATGACGAGCCTATCAAAACATCTGCCACAAAGAAAGCTAAAAACCTCTCACCTCTTGAGCTTTCGGGTAACTGGCAATATAACACCGACGATAACGCACTTACTTTAGATTATTGCGACGTTTATTTTGACGGTGAGCTTGCCTTTAAAAACCTACCTATAAATGACGTGCAGGAAAAGGCTCTTGCATTTGAAAGAATGGTAAACACAAAGGTTGTATTCAAGTTTAACGTAAAAGATAAATCGTTTAATAAACTTGACCTTGTGGTTGAAACACCTGAAATTTTTGATATAACTGTCAACGGAGAAAAAATTGATAAAGCCGTTAAGGGTTATTATCACGATATATCATTTAAGGTTATTGATATTTTTTCTTATGTTCACGAGGGCGACAATGAAATATCCCTTACCTGTGATTTTGTACAGAGTGAGCAGGTTTATGAAAACGCAAAAAAATCTCTTGTATTTGAGTCAGAGAAAAACAAACTCAGCTACGATATGGAAATTGAGGCAATTTACCTAAAAGGCGATTTTGCGATCAAGACCGATGCCGATTTTGAAAACCTTGAAAGAAATGCAGTACGCACAAACGGTGGTTTCTACCTTACTAAAGCTCCCGATACGTTAACCGACGGCGATATTGTAGAACAAGGTTACCCCTTCTTTGCGGGCAGTATGACATTTAAAAAGACCGTTACACTTACCGCTGATGAGTGTAAAAGCCGCAGTATCAGGTTCAATCGTTTAGGCTCTACTGTAATAAAAGTAAAAGTTAACGGCAATAACACCGACAAGATTATGTGGCAACCGTATGAGGTTGATGTCAGCGGTCTTTTACACGAGGGTGAAAATGAAATTGAAATTACAATTACAGGCTCACTCCGAAATCTTTTAGGACCCTTCCATTTAAGTGACGGAGAAAACTATTGGGTTGCACCAAAATGCTTCTTCCACGAGTCTCCCATCTGGTGCAAGGGCGTTAACCCAAACTGGACCGATAGTTACTGTTTTGTAGAATTTGGAATGTTCTTTTAATTAATAAAGTAAAAAAGCAATGGTTTAAATCACCATTGCTTTTTTATTTATGATTTGTTTTTAATGTCATTCACCGCTATTATAACGCTTGCCGCAACAACAAATATCGAACCAATAACAGTATTAAATCGGCAGGTTTCATTAAGCACCAACACACCCACAATAACACCTGTTATTGGTTCAAGCGTGCTTAATATTGCGGTTTTTTCTCCGCCTATAATAAATGCACCTTGTTGAAACAACACTACCGCGCCTGTAGTAACAGACAATGCAAACAAAACACAAAGACCCCAACCGCTTATCGTAGTTGGAAGCGAAAGTTGTTTTGTTAAAATAGAAATAACAAAGGTTATAATACTGCTCCACAACGCAATATAAAAACTAAACATAAATCCCGAATTTTTCAAATTATTAAATTTCGACAGTAAAACAACATATGTTGCAAATGTAACACCCGATGCCAGTGCCAACCCCGCACCACCAAAATGAAAGGCATCTTGCTTATTATAGAACAAAACAATTCCTACAAAGCATAAAACTATGCTAAGTAATGTTGTTTTTGCAATCTTTTTTCTCAAAAAAATCAAGCCTATAATCACAACAAGAGTTGGATAAATAAAGTGAAACACCGTGGCTGTACCCGATGGTATATAGTTATAAGAACTGAACAATAAAATCGGCGTTATAGTGCATCCTAAAAAAGATAAAATGCTTATAGAAAAAAACGGTTTTATTTTGATTTTTAAAGTTTTACTTTCAAAAAATGCCAGTAACGCAAGGCTCGGCAATGCCAAAAAATTACGTAAAAACACCAAAGTCAACGCGTTAACGCCATCAGCATAAATATATTTTGCCATAAGCGGCATTAAACCATAAATTATCGCACTTAATATAGAATATACGTATCCTCTAAATACCTTTTGTGCTGCCAAAAGTCTTCACTTCCTTAGCATATAGATTAAATGCCAGTTAATTATAGCACTTCGCATTTTAAAAGTAAATAAGTAAAAGAAAAATGACACTCACCAAATTTCGGTGAGTGTCGTTTTTTAAATTTCTATATTTACAATATCTAAATTTTCATTAAACACGGTAAATTGCGCATCATAGCCTGCGGCGATTTTGCCTTTGGTGTTAAGACCCATAACGGCAGCAGGTGTCTGCGTCATCATTTTTACAGCATCAGCAATAGTGCAACCAGACTTTACTGCAGTTTTTAGCAGTATATCACTGGTAGCAATACTGCCAGCAAAAGCAGAACGATCAAGCAGCTTTGCAACGCCGTCTTCGATAACAAATGGTACGGGGCAATCGGTGTACTCCTTACCCTCTTCGCCTATACCACCAGGTCTTAAAGCGTCGGTTATAAGGCAGACACGGTCTGTGCCCTTGAGCTTAATTATCATTTTAAGCAGCTCTATCGGCAGGTGACATCCGTCGGCAATAGCCTCAACGTACATATCGTCAAGCAAATATGCGCTCTCAATTATACCAAGGTGTCTGAAGCCTTGATGGCGTGTTATGGTTGAAGTGCAGGAATAAAGATGTGTTATAAGGTGGTTACCACTTTCATAAGCACGCAAAACATCATCATATTCGGCTGATGAATGCGCAGTAGCGGCAAGAATACCCTTTGCAGTAACGTCGTTAAGAAAAGCATTGTCCTTATCCTTTTCGGGCGCGTAGTCCCAACGGGCGATTACATCGCTGTATTCTTCAAGCAATGACTCATACTCTTCACGGTCAACGTCGCGCACTATACCGGGTGCCTGACCGCCGCACATTTCAAGTGCGAAATAAGGTCCTTCAAGGTGAATACCGGGTATTTCTACCGCGCAACTGTTTTTAACCTCGCGTGCAGTCTGCAATACGCGTACCATTGTATCGTAATCGGTAGCGCTTATTGTCGGATACATAACCCGTGTACCGTGAGATGCGTGAACCTCGCAAGCGCATTTAAAGGCTTCGGGTGTGGCATCGATAAATTCATATCCCCCACCGCCGTGACAGTGAAGCTCTATAAAACCGGGGGCAATATAATTACCGCCAAGGTCAATCTTTTCACCGTTTACTTCGGTAGCAGGCTTTAAATCGGTTATTTTGTCGCCGTCGAGGATTATGTCATAACCCTCGATTATTTTGCCTTCGGTAACAATTTTACCGTTTGTCAGTATCTTCATTCTACCACGATTTCCTTTTTCTCGGTATATGAGCGCTTAATTGCATGGAGCACCTTTACAGGATATACCAAATCATCATAACTGTCGTGCATTACGCCGTTTTTGACCATTTCTACAAACTCGTCAAACTCGTTAACGTATGTGTAGGCCACGTCATCGCAGAAGGTATCATAAATCTGGTTGTCAGCGGTGCGGACACCTGCCGAATATCTGTAAGCGCTGGTATAAAAACCGCATACGTCAAATTCGCCAAAGTTAAATATAACGGTAAGACGGTTTTTCTTTTCATCAGGGCAATATGCTGTAACCGATTTTACGTTTCTGCCGTATACGGCAATAAGCATTTCAACAAGGTGCTGTGTATAGAACCAAAAACCACCGTATTCGTTATCCATATTTACAGGGCAGCAAATGTGACCGCTTACAACCTTTTTATTCTTTGCTATACGAGCAAGGGGTTTGAGCTCGTCAATAAATTTAAGGCAAGAGCCACCGCACAAAAGAACGTTATTTTCTTTTGCGGTAGCAGCCAATTCTTTTGCAAGATTTAAATCAGCGCAGAAAGGCTTGTCAATAAAGCAAGGAATGCCTGCCTTAACGTAAGGCATAGCATATTTGTGGTGATTGTTGCCGTGACGCGCAGTTACTACAACGCCGTCAACCTTACCAACAAATTCGTCAGGACTGCTTGCCGCATAAGTAGCATAGCCTGCGTCTAATATGCGCTTTACAGCTTCTTCATCCTCACTGTAAATTCCTACGATTTCAACATCGCTGTATTTTGGGTTCTCTTTCACCAATTTACCAAAGGCATCAGCGTGAGAATTTTCTACACCAAGAATTGCAATTTTCATAATTTTTTCTCCCCCGATTATACGGTTATGGTGTCTAATGGATTCTGTGAACGGATTGTATCAATTACCTTAAACTGCTTGAGCACCTGATAAGGTGTGATTTCCATTTCCTTACCGTCTACAAGATAAGCGTAAATCATATCATAGTATTTTTTACAACCAACGGTAAATACGGTACCCTCAACGTCAACGTATTCTTCAGTCCAGTCAAGTTTCTCAGAACAGTAGTTAGGTGTACGATCCTCTTTAAATAGTGGCTCTAACGTAAGTTTTTGTTCGGGAGCAGTTTCAGGATTATAATATTTATAATCAATTCTGCTCATTGTAGCCTTAAGTGAGCCGTACTGACAATGAACAACGTATACCGGACCTGCATAAGCGTTGCATTTTGAAAGATCAACATCAATAAGTGGTTTGCCGGGAGCGGTAAGAATAATCTTTGCATAGTCCTCAGCATCACCAAAGGTGTTAACACGGTCAAGCTTTGAGAAAACGGTAATGTTGTCATCAAATCCTAAAATATCGAGTGCCTGATCAAGCGGATGAGGACCGGTATTGCGAACCTCACCACCGTTATAGCCTTGATATGTCTGCCAGTCCCAACGACGAGCAAAGCCCGAGAAGGCAATGCTGTACTGAACGGGGCGACCAAGCTTGCCGCTGTCAATAATCTTTCTGATTTCGGTATAGTATGGCGCAAAACGCGACTGCTGGAATACGTTGAGCATTTTGCCGCTCTTCTCATAAGCCTTTACAACGCGGTCACATTCTTCATAATTTTTAGCAAAAGGCTTTTCGCAAACTACGTTAAAGCCGTGCTCAAGTAGGTCAATAGTAATATCAGCGTGCATATGTGAGTATGAGCTGTTTACAACAAGGTCAATATCGGTTCTGCCGAAAAGTTCACGATAATCGGCATAAACATCACAACCCCATTCTTCTTTAGCGCGGATGCGACGCTCTTCGAGCAATTCTACAACTGCTATTACATTAAATTTTTCATTATATTCGCTTTTAAAAAATGCGCCGTGAATATCGCGGCCGCTACGGCCCTGTCCAATAATTGCAACATTTAACTTTTTCATTTCGTTAATTCCTCCTGTGCTTGTTTTACAATTTCTTTAAGTGCTATAATACTTTCTTCGCTTGCTTCATAAGCGCCGTCCGAGAAGGCGTTGCCACCCGGTCTCTTCAATTGCTCTTCGTCAAGTTCAGAATTTTTACGGTAGTGTGTTTCAAGCATTACGCCGCCCGAGTAACCGTCGCGAATAAGTTTTTTGAAAATGCCGACAAAATCAGCAACACCTGTACCCGGTTTTACTGCGGGTGGCCACGGAGTACCGTTTGGGATAGCGTCCTTAACGTGCATATTAACTATACCGCAAGGCTTGAGTTTATCATAAGCGTCTTCACTAGTTTTACTTGTAACCCAGATTTCATTGCCAGGGTCAAAAAGTGCTTTAATGCGTGGGTTGTTTATAGCGGTAAGCAACTCTGCCAATTTGTGTGGTGTGCTGCTGTGAATAGCAGGGTCAGATTCAAGCGCGCAATAAACATCGTACTTTTCACAAAGAGCGATAATGTCGCCGTACATTGTAGCGCGAACTTCAACAGGAACTTCTTTATCCCAGAAGTCAAAGCCACGTATGTATTTAGCGCCCATTTTGTTTGCCATAATAGCGCATTTTTCAAAGCCTGCTACGTTAGCCTTTATTGCCTCTTCATCATTGTATTCACATTTGAAAACAGGTGAAGAAATAGCTGTAACCTCAAGGTCATATTTTTTTGCGGCGGCAATAATCTGCTCAACGTCCTCGTCGGTATAATCAAATGGTGAACGTCCGTTTACCGAACGAACCTCCATACATTTAAGACCGTGCTTGTGACAAAACTCTGCGGCTTCAAAAATGTCTTGTGTTACCTCATCAGTAATGACACCAAGTTTAAATTTGATTTCCATAACGTTTCTCCTTAAAGCAACTTCTTGCCACTATCTATATCGCAATACATAATTGCGTTATCGTGACGACGTAAAACAGTTGCAGGGCACATATCGTTAATTTCCTCGTTTACGGTGTTGTAAACCGCATCTGCCTTTGTAGCAGCAGGAACAACGCAGAACATATAGTCAGCGCTTGTCATCTGAGGAATTGTAAGGGTGTATGCATACTCCGGAACATCATCAAAGGTCGGGAAGCAACCGTCGTGTACCTGCTGCATACGGCAAACATCATCAAGCTTTGCCTTCTTTATACGAACGGGGTCGTTAAAGTCTGCAACACCCGGGTCGTTAAATGCAATGTGAGCATTCTCGCCAATACCAAGGCATACTATGTCAATTGGATTTTCGGCGAGCAGCTGCTCATATTGGAGACCGTAATCTGCAACGTAATAGATGTTAGCAAAAGGAACTTTTTTGAATATATGCTCGTTAAGGTAATTACCAAAGCTCTGAGCATCTTCCTTTTTAAGACCAACATATTCGTCCATATGGAATGCGTTTACACGGTCCCAAGCGAGTGGTTTGCTGAGCAAGCTTTCAAGCACATCGTTTTGTGACGGCGCAGCGGCAAAAACCATATTTATGGTTTCTTTTTCGCTGAGTAATTTTTGCATACAAGCGGCAATATCATTTGCTGCCGCTTCACCCATAAGGGTACGGTTTTCATAGATATTAACAGTTAATTTGTCTTTCTTTAGGCTTTTTACCATAAGGATAACACCTCTTTTAAAATTTTTCTATTGTTTATTATATATCTATTCTTTTTGCAATTAAATTGCAAATAAAGGCAAATATATTGCAAAAAGAAACATATTGTGTTAATATATGTTTTGGTGATTAAAATGAAAAAGAAAAAACTGTTTGTTTACCGTGATAATACGCTACATATGCACCATACACTGACACTTGAACCTGCTACTGATGACTTTTCTTTTAAAAGCCATTCACACAATATGGTTGAGGTTTATTACTTTTTACGCGGTAACGCTCGTTTTGTGGTTGAAGGTAATATTTTTCCGCTTGAACGCGGTAATATTTTGGTTATGGCAAGCGGACAAACGCATCACTTGCTGCTTGAACCTTCGTCTGTCTATGAGCGTATGGCGCTATTAATAGATACTGCCGCCGTACCGCCCGAGTTTGAAAGTATTAACGAACAAATTTATAACGGCGCAAATTTGTTTGAACTTACCAAACGCGAACAAATATGGTTTGAAGAAAGCTTTGCCCTTATCACCAAGGCCGATACCGATACGCAAAAAAACCTTATTTTTTCTTTTGCATCTATGGTTTTTTCTGTGTTATCAAACAAACTTACCCATATATCAGAACCACACGTTGAAGACGATCTTATAAAAAAGACCATCAATTTTATAAATAAAAACCTATCTGACGAGTTAAGTCTTCAAATTATTGCAAACGCGCTATATTGCAGCAAAGCATCTCTTAACCGAAAGTTTCGTGAAATGATGGGTTGTACAGTTTGGGAATATGTTGTGCGCCGCCGTATATTCAGCGCAAGGCAAAGATTGTTTTTATCAGGCAGTGTAACCGAGGCTTACCAAAAAAGCGGATTCAGTGATTACTCATCATTTTTCAGAGCCTATAAAAAACTTGTCGGTGTTTCACCAAAAGAAGATTTAAAAAAATCACAAAACTAAAGATAGCCGTTTTTTACCCGGCTATCTTTTTTTATAATCAAACTATTTTCTTTTATATTCTATATACGCAAAGTTGCTGTTTTTACTGCGTTCTTGCATCGTTGTATAAATTTTGGTCTGTAAACTGCAACTTTTTTCTTTTAACGTATCTCCATCAGGATAAAACGGACCATCAATAAATACTTCCATAATTGGTTTTTTGAAAACCTTTGATTTTTTATAGGTGACCGTCATTGCAAAGGCAGGCTTATTTAACTTTGCAGGAAATTTAAACGACGTATCCAAAAAAGGACGGATTTCGGTATAATATTCCCATACGTGAGCTTCAGGATAAATAACTATCGGGTGTTCTTGCGATAGCCTTTGCTCAATCGCCCTATTTAGTTCTTTTATTCCGTGCAATGAATTAACAATGGGTAACGCTCCCAAAAAAGGAAGTATTTTGCCGATAATGGGGATTCCGTAATTTGCCGTGCTAACCACCGTGTAAATGCGTTTGGGCAGTACGCACAGCGCCGGTATAAACACGTCACCTATAGGCTGGGTATGGTTTCCATATATAAAAAATGCACCTTTTATGCCTTTTAGATTGTTTTGTCCCTTTATTTTCATGTGCAAAAAAAGCCGGCAATAAATGCTGCCAAAAACAACCGCCAAACCATAAATAATACCCGATAAAATTTTAGAGAACAAATCAGTTCGTATCCATTTATAGTTTTCGGGCAGTTCAAAATTTTGGTTTGCGCTTTGTTCAAAATCATCGTCAAGCGAAGAATAATATCTTACCTTTTTCATAACGCATCTTTCCAGCCTGCAATATCCGAATTTTCAAAGGTGTAGTCCAGTTCTTTGCCATAAGCCGCTTCATAACAATTCTTTTTTAGCGTATAATCCATATCACCGAGTGTTTCGGTATTTTCTTTAACCGTTTTATCGGGGTCAGGATATAAAACATCCAATATATGAAGAATATACTTTACCTTTTTAAATTCATCGGTATCATCCTCGCTTAAATCCACAATCTCAACAAAGCAGGAAATAATCGGCACGTTAAGTTTGGCCGCATAAAAATATGCCCCGTTCTTTGGTGGACGCGGTTTGCGATAATTAAACCACATTTCTTGCTCAGGATATAAAAGAACAGCGTGCTTTTTATCAATTAGCCGTTCTTTAAGTATTGAAAGAAAATCTCTTGCCAAATAACGCGGGTCGCTTGAAATTGGAATAGTGTCGGCATAGTTCATTATATAACCTATAATACCCGACATTGCAAAATTAGAGGTCTGGCTGATTATACCAAGACTACGTCTGCCGAGTGTATTGGTTAAATGACGAATTACGGTGTTTTCAAGCGGGCCAAAGTGATTACTCGTAATAAGCACCCCACCCAGATTTTTGGGTATTTTTTCAAGTCCTATTATTTCGGTGTTTTTATTTATTATTTTTGTAGCAAGTTTAGCGATAAAAACACCAAGCGCGGTTTTTAGTTTAAAAGTCAATCTACCCCTATTTTCAATATAATCATCGGTAATTTTTTTACTTTGATCAGGTGTAAGCACGGGGTCGTTTAACTCTACCTTATTATGAAACTGACCGCTTTCAGCAAACTCTTTTATATTTTTTATAACAGCCTTGCGGTTATTGCCTATAATCATAATCTGATTTTAACTCCCTTTTCGTGCAACTTTTTGAATGTAATCTCGTTACTTGGAATTTCAGAACCTCTGCGAACCAGTAATTCAAGGCACTCCGTATCAGCCTGTTTTTTGTCTTCGCCATAAGCTGCCTTGTATGCCTTTATTTCATCTATGTAGCCGCTGTCTTCGGCATATCTCCAAAACTCGTCGCCATACTGCACATCGTCGTAACACCATGGTTTCGAAAAAAGATTATAGTGAATAAGGTTGGTGTTTTTAAGCGGCGGCTTTGCATTATTGGGCATTGCATCCCAAGCCGCGTCAAGATAATATATCTTTCCGTTGCACATTGCATTAAGATAATCCTGATCGGGGGCAATGCTGTCAAAATGATACGTGTTTAAAAGCTCAAGAAAATGACCCTCTAAATTGCACTCACGCATCTTTTTAAGGTTCATGAGCAGTACGCCTGAATTTATATATTCGCCACTCTTTACGCCTACTGCATTCTCGGTGTAAGCAACAAGTGGTGGTGTATCGGCAATAGACAGGTCACAGCAAGCGCCAATAAGATTTTCTCCGATTTCTATATCATAAAGATTCGCCACGTCAGACGTTAACACAACGTCGCTATCTATATAAATACCCTTATCATACTGCGGAAACATTGTAGGAATAAACAACCTAAAATAGATGGTAAGTGTAAAATAATCACAGCGAAGTCGATTGCTCATACGGTCGTCTAAGGCTTCAAAATTTGCCTTCATGGGTGTGAGTTCAATTTTAAAATTATCGGTTTCAAGTGCTTTTAATTTTGCAATATTTGTTGCATTCAAATCTTGATACAAAACAATTGCTTTATAGCATCTTTGAGGGTTAGCATTTTTTATGGCAGAATTAAGCGCTACAGCCAAAAAGGGTGCGTAGCCATCATCAATTGTAAAAAAAATAGGAATTTCTTTATTCATTTTCGGTACTCCTTTTATACTCATCTAAAATATCGTCGAACTCAAAAATCTTAAGCTCACTATGTAATTTATCGGTGTGCCACGGCTTTATCGTCACCGCTCTTATGTATGGAAAAAATTTAAAGAAGGTTGTAAAATGTTTAAATACCGTATTTGATTTTATTTTTCCCTGTTCGTTATACCTGACCGAAGCCTTCTTTTTAACGGCCAATTTATTCAGAGCCGATTGATCCGGCATAAACATCTTTTTATCGCGACACAATTTACGGCACTTTTCAAACAGGCCGCTTTTTCTTATGTTTTCCATATTCATAAGCAGAACACCTGAATTTAAATAATCGTGCTTAAAAACATTTCCAAAAAGCCATTTGCCGTATCTGTCAGGCACGCCGACAATTTCGGCATCTGTAATATCAGAATAATAAAAATCTTTAAATTCGTCGCGACACAAAACATCGGTGTCGAGATACAAAATTCTATCGGGAATTTCGGGCACCATATCGGCAAAAAGTCTTAGCATACAAAGCGGTGTAAAACGCGTGCCCATATTAGCAGTCGGCAGATACCCTTTAAATTTTTCGCTTATATCAAGCAATTTGACCTTGTGGCCGTTTCCTTTTTTTAAAATTACACTCTGCAACCTATTTGCAAAATTTTGCGGTATAGCGTTACGCTCACTAACCGTTGCTGTGAGAATATAAACATTTAAGTTTTGGTCTGTGTTTTCGCACAAAGAAAGCGTTGATAAAAATATGCCTTCACACACGCCATCATCACCACAAAAAAGTATATTCAAACCATTTCACCACCTTTATGCGCTTAATTATACTTATGCAATTAAAAAATCAAAACCTATGTTCAGTAGAAACCTGTCTACAAATAAAATACCCCCGCGCAAAATAATTCTACAGTCGATTCTACGTTTCGTAGAGTACAAAAAAGCCCTGCTTTTTTTGTACAAAGCAGGGCTTTTTTTAATAGTTATTTAATTTTGGGCTTTTTAATAAACGACCAAAGCACAATAATTATTTGTGATGCAACGCCTAAAAGATAGATCAGGGCAACGTTTATCTTAAAATACAAAAATGTAATATGTATTGCAGCCAGTATTGACCAAACCAGCACCGAAATTATATAATAATTATGCCTTGGATTAAACCAAACTGAATTGAAGACTAATTTTACTATCAGCACAATCGGTAGAGCATAAACAAAATATAACCATTGAAACGTTGTTTCATTTGTAATCAGCGAGGTTATTATAAAAGCAAATATTGCAATCAGCCATACAACGCTTTCAGAAATATAGGATATAACTCTACGATTATATTTTGTTTGCTTTTTCTTGTTTTCTTTTACCGCTTCATCAATGTTTTCTGTTCTTACCAGGTAATCAAGCGTAACCCCGAATATATTTGCCATTTCAACAAGAACTGCTATGTCCGGCGAAGACTCGCCGCGCTCCCATTTTGAAATGGTTTTATCCGAATAATTAAGCTTTTCGGCAAGTTCCATTTGGGTCATATTATTAAGCAATCTAAGCTCAGTTATATTTTTTGCAACTATGCTTTTAATATCTTCCATTACGTTACCCCCTTGCCGAATTACTGATATTATAAACCTTTTTCTAAAAAGTTTCAAGACTGCGTTTTTTATTCTTCTACAAACAATACCGCATATACACCGGGGCCTACGTGAGCGCCTATGGTAGAGCCCACCTGTAATCTGTCGGCCATAACATACCCGCTGTCACTAAGTTTTGATTCTAAAACCTCACAATTTTCGGTGCCGCTTGTATAAAGTGAATACATTGGAAAATCGGTATTGATTTTATGCGATTTTACTTTATCTAATATAAAGTTCATTGCCCTGATTTTTCCAAGGCATTTGCCGATTGACTCTACCCTGCCGTCAGCTATAGTAACTATCGGTTTTATTCCTGCTACCTCACCTACTGCGGCTGAAGTACGACTAAGACGCCCGCCTTTATAAAGATATTCAAGTGTGTCAACACCTGCATAAACCTTAATTTTAGACTTAAGTTCTTCACACTTGTCAACAACTTCACCTGCTGAAAAGCCTTTGTTTATAAGGTCGCGGGCATATTGCGCCAGCACACCGATAATGTGGGTAACACCCAGAGTATCAATTATATGAATATTATCACAATCAACCATCTCTTTTGCGATAAGCGCGCCCTGATAGGTGCCGCTAAGGCGGGACGAAAGGCATAAATAAATAAGCTGATCGCCCGACTCTTTTATCTGCTCAAAAATTTCAACAAAAGTCTGGGGCGAAGGCTGTGATGTGCGCGGAAACTCTTTGCACGTCGGTAGCAGTTCATAAAAACGGTCGCTTGTAAGATTAACGCCAGACTGATATTCCTGACCGTCAATATTTACCGATATGGGCACAAAATAATCGGCTATACCGTCTTGAATTTTACAGTCAGATGCAGAATCGACAAGTATTTTTATCATAACATAGTTCCCCTTTTAAAATTTAATTTTTTGGAAAGGCTTTGTAGCCTGCGTTCGCTAACTTTTCAACTATATTTATAAAAGTTTCGGTATCGGCTTCGCCGATGATATCAATAATATTCTGTGCAACGCCAAGCGATGAATTGTGTACCGCTAAAAACACGTCAAGTTTTTCTTTTACGCATTTTACAAACTTGGTTCTGCGGTCCTCAGTGCCCTGTGCATACAAAACAAGTCCCTTTTTTTCAAGATCACCAAGCGTGCGGTTTACCAATGATTTTAGCATACCCGTTTCTTTTATTATGTCCTGAACAGAGGTAAAACCCTCGCCGTCTTTTAAATAACGGCTATAAAGAATGAGCATAACAATCGCTTCATTATATTTAAGTCCCGACGTTATTCGGTTATTTTTAATTATTCCCGAAAGCTTTACCCACGACAGTATAAGATCTTCGTTTAAACTATCTTTTTTCATTTTATCACCGCTGTTAAAATTAGTTCACTTTGTGAACCGTTTGAATTATACACTATTTCATCGTAAAAGTCAAACATAAAATATCGCCCTCTCGTATTACCCGAGAGGGCGATAAGTTTTATTCATTAAAATTCTATACTGCTTACCTGTAAAAATGTGTTTACATCATATATCCGTAAAACGCTTTCTGACACAACATAAAAACTGTCGCTCACAAACAAGCCTCTTACATCTGTCATAGCATAATAATTATATTCGTCCTTTATGGTCAGTGCGGCTACGCGCTCAAAGCCGTCGCCCGTATATCTGTAAATTAGATACTTAATGTTCTCGTAATTGTCGGTAGCGGCAAAGCCTATAAGGTTTTTGTCAGATGACACAAGCATTGCCTTATGATCGCTTAACGCAGGCGAATAGGCATAACCGTCAATAACTGTCTTGTCGTCCTCGGTAACATTTGCAGGGTTGGTGACATCAAACATTGAAAGCTTAAGATAGGTTGTTCTGCCCGTTTGTTCATTAGCATCCATACCAAAGCCTAAAAGCAGACCGTCGCCATAAGGATACATATATTCTGAAAAGCCTGGGATTTTAAGCTCGCCTAAAACCTTTGGATTTTCGGGGTCGGACAGGTCAACCGAAAAGAGCGGGTCGGTTTGACGGAAGGTTACAAAGTAGGCGATATCACCCATAAAGCGCACCGAATAAACACGCTCGCCTTTTGCTAAATCTTTAATCTCACCCACCGTTTTAAGCTCACTATCAAGCACAGTAAGTCGTGCGTAGGTGTTATCAACCTCATACACTACAACCATATCATCGGTGTTATCAAACGAGCTTTTTTTTGTTTCAATCGTGTTAACGGTAGTAACAAAGCGGAAATAACCGTTATGCTCATCAATATAGAACTGATTTTCAAGCGTTCCTTCCACCTCGCCTGTGGCTTTGTACTCAATCTGACCCTGTTTTATCTCAAGTCTTGATACGATAGTATTGTTTTGTGAATAACTGCCCTCTTCCGAAGAATCGTACGAATTATAGTCAGTGTCCGCAAGAATGATATTGCCTTGACTGCAATATATATTATCCGTGCCTCCCAAAAGACTCGCGGTGTCACTGAGTGTACCGTCTTTATAATTAAACGCGCCTATCACGGTGTACTGACTGGTATATTCCTCTTCTTCATAGCGATAAATGCTATCGGCGGGAACCGCTTCGCAAACTCCGTTTGTTTCGGTTACGGGTACAAATGTAGTAGGATCATCTTTTTTTATCTCGCTTATATTTATGCTGCAATTTGAAATAAGGTATATATAATCACCCACCATACGCGAGGAATTATACCAGCCCTCCTGACAGCTTTCGGTTACCTTTTTGGGCGCCGCAGGATCGCTTATGTCGTAAATTGTAATTAAAACAAAGCTTTCGTCACCCTTATAATAGTTCGTCTTAAGAAGTATCAGTCGGTCATCCTTTATAAACATTTCGCCGTAGAGGTCTTTTGCTATTGTGTCTGACAGTTTAGTCTGACTTACCATCACTGAATTTTCACCATCAGCGGCAAATATACTAAGTGTGGTATCGTTTATATAATAAATATAATCACCGTCGGTTTTAACAATGTCGGCTTCAGCCACACCCTCAACCTGCTCGGTAGTGGTTGAAAAATCAGACTTGACTTCATTATAGGTAACACTTGCACTTGTGTTTTCTGATGAAGTACCGGCGGAAGCCGCGGTGCCGCCAGTGTTGGTAGCAGATTCCATATCAACACCTTCCGTAACATATTCTAAATCATATATTACCGAATCCTCTTCTGCGCTATCCTTACCAAAACCATCTAAAAAGTTATAATCCTTTTTCGGCTTTATCAGCTTGTATATTTCATTATAAGATTTTGATATTTGCAACGTTTGCGGTGCGTTGTCGGTTGTAACTTTAACGCTATCGCGCGGCACAAACACAACCCCTAAAATTATAGCAACACACGCTACGCACGCAAAGGCTACTCGCCACGGAATTGCGGGGTTTTTGCGGCTTTTTAGTTCTTCTTTGAGTATGATTTTATCTAAAATTTTATCGCGAGTATCTGCATCGGGTGTTATATTATCCATTGCTTTTTTATAATCTTGTTCAAACATTTGCTTCAACTCCTTCAAGGTCTGATTTAAGTTTTTGTCGTGCGCGGTGAAGCTGAGACTTCACCGTGGAGGGCTTGGAATTTA